>NZ_JBJJMO010000089.1:0-13132 GCF_046231935.1 Pseudomonas sp. KCJK9111
GCTGAGCGGTGAAAACTACGAGTGCAGTCTATTTGTTGAGTATAGATCTACACATTATTCAATAATTGCAGCGTTACTGAAAGAGCCACGTGCGCTAGATGTAATTTGAGGGTTGATTTGATAGAAATTGGTTGGCTGGAGCTTTGTTATTTCGAAAATTTTCTGGATGGGCTAATCTGTGACTTTCAAATTCCGACCGTGCCTATGCTACAGTTTTGTTCTTGGTGAAAAAACACGTTGCAATTGTGTAGATTTTCGCTGAAGGCAATCAATGTGCTCTGATTTTTAGACACCTTCGACTTCTATCCCGTGTTCCGCCAACCATGTCTTGCGCTGTGAATAGTCAGGCATGACTCGTTCCAGACGGAGCCAAAATTCTGGGGTGTGATGTGGCTCTTGCAGGTGCACCATCTCATGCACCACCACATATTCCGCAATGGGCTTGGGCAGCAGAATTGTCTTCCAATGGAAGTAGAGCTGCTCGCCCTTGCCACAGGAGCCCCACCGATAGCCCAGATCCTGCACACGTACACCGCTTGGGATGAGGTCCATGCGGGCTTGGTGGTTCTTGACGCGTAAGGCCAGCCAACTGCGCGCATGTTCGCTGTACCATCGGATGAAATGCTCGCGAGCTCGTGGTAGTTCGCTACGCAGCAGGCGAAAACGACCCGCAGAGAGTTTCAGCGGCACATCCTGCTCATCAACCATTTTGAGGCGATAGCTTCGTCCCAGATATAGAAAACCCTCGCCATCAACGTATTCCTTGATCGGGACTGCGCGCTGCAGGCGTTCCTTTTCGGCAAGACGCGAGTAGATCCAGAAGCTTTTTTCCGCTACGAATTGCCTCAGAGCTTGCTCATCAACCCCAGGTGGGGCAGACAGAATAAGGGCGCCGTCACGCTCGACAGTGATCTGTAAGGTCTTACGCCGCGCGCTGCGGCGTAGCGTCAGCTGCAGATCGCCCACGGTAAGGGTCTGGCTGCTCACAGTTGCATCAACCGATCATGGCTAGCTCTCGCTTGGTCCATCAGCCGGTCAGACAGTACACCCGCGGTATCGCTGTCCACCAAGGGAGGACGTAGCCGCATCAGGTAATCGAATAGCTGCCCGGCTAGTTCCTCCTGTGCCGCTCGCTTGCGCGGGCTCCAGATATCGCGGTGGCTTTGGAGTTCGCCCACCAACAAATCGACCAGTTCCACCGTTACATCCTTCAAACACAGCAGCTCGGCGGGCTGCGGATTGGCGTCGGCACACACCACATCCAACAGGGTGCGCAGGAAGGGTGCATAGTGCTCAGGCAGATCCAGAGGGCTGTAGTCATCGCTCATTTGACCGCTGCGCAGCTCGTTGATGATCTTCTGCATCTGTTCAACCAACTGATCCCACTGCTCGCCCAGCGACTTGAGCAGCTCGTTCAGGCGTTCAGACAGCTTGCGATAAAGCACCGGATCTTCATCAGCATGCTTGCGCACATGCGAGCGAATGGCGTGCTCCATCTCTGAGGCCTTGGCGCGGTCGTTGACGCTACGGGACAACTGTTTCTCGAAGTCTGCATCTGTGAGCTGGATCGGCGGAATCTTCGGGTCGATGCCTAGCGAAATAACGTGATCGTCGATTAGCTTGCGCACCTTGGCACCGACATCCTTGCCCAGTTGCGGCAGGTCCTTGTAGCGACCGCGTGCCCGTGCATGGATATAGGCGAGGCGCTTGGCATCCTTGACGAAGGGAAGACCCTCGGGGCGTGGCAGTACGGTGTCCAATGAGTCGAGGAACGCTTTGAGCTTTACCGTAAATTCGGCGCGCACCTTTTCCGACTCCAGTGCGGCAATGCAGGCTTCGGCATCTTCCAGCGACTCGATGCCCTGGCGACGCAGCACGTCCACTACACGCAGATGACGATCTCGCAGCACCGGCACCTCGTCCTTGATGCTGCCGAGCGCACCTTCGATATCCTCGTCGGCATAGGCTGCTAGGGCTTCGCGCAGGTGGTTGGCGACCCCGTAGTAGTCGACCACGATGCCGCAGCGCTTGCCGAAACCAGTACGGTTGACCCGCGCAATGGCTTGAAGCAACTCGGCCTCCTTGATTGGTCGGTCAAGGTACATCACCCCTTCGATGGGGGCGTCAAAGCCGGTGAGCAACATAGACTTAACGATCAGGAAGGCCAGCGGATCTGCCTTGCCCGGTTGCTCATGATTCAGCGGCTTCTTGAAGCGCTGGATCAGTTGTTCGTGCTTGCTGCCATCCGTCCAAGTTTTCCACTCGGCCGGATCGTTATTTGAGCCAGAAATAATCGGTGCGAACTCCAGGCTGCGTAGCTTGTCGCGATAGCGCCACGCCTGCACGCGTGCCTGCAGCTTGGGTGGACGCTGGCACAGGGCCTCATCGTCGAGATCCTTGTCGGCTGCTGGCAGCGCTTTAGCCTCGACCAGTAACTCATCACGGGCGTCCTGCAGCGCATGGAAATAGCGGATTGCCGCAATCCGGCTATAGGCTACCACCTGTGCCTTGTAGCCATTGGGCAGGATGTTGGTGACGTAGTGTCTGAGGATATCGCGCGCCTTGTCGACAATCAGCGCGGGGGCATCCAATATATGCCCCTTGGTGGCGTACTTTTTCTTGATCAATTCCAGCTCGTCCTGACTGTGCTCGCGGAACAAATCCTCGAACAGCTCATCCAGGCTCGCCCCGTCTTTCACTGCGCCCTGGGCAGTGCGTCCTTCGTAAAGCACAGGCACTGTCGCGCCATCTGCCTCGGCTTCCTTGATGGTGTATTTGTCGATGAATGCGCCAAAAATTTCGTGGGTGCGTTTCTTATCGCCCATGATGATCGGTGTACCGGTAAAGCCGATGCGAACGCAATTGGGCAGTCCCGCCAGCAGGTTCGCGTGCAGATCACCGGCCTGGGTGCGGTGCGCCTCATCGATCAATACTAGAATGCTCTCGCCGTGGTTGAGCACCTCGAATGGTTGGCTTACCAGATAGGGAGCGCGCTTTTCTGCGGCTTTGAGGGGTGCCTTAGGTTCCGCCGGGATCGGCGCCTCTCCATTGTCCTCCTGCTCGGGATTGCGATACTTCTGGATGGTGGCGAATAGCAGGCCTGGGCCCTGGCGGCGTGCCAAGGCTTTAACGCCCTCGATATTGGAGGCCACCTCCGGCAGCTCACCGCTCAGAGTAGCGGTAGCGGCGAGCTGGTTTTGCAAGTCTCTACGGTCAGTGACCACGATGATCTTGAAGCGGCGCAGCTTTGTATCCGTGCGCATCTTGCGCACCAGAAATACCATGGTCAGGCTTTTGCCCGAGCCTTGGGTATGCCAAACGATGCCGCCGCGTTGGTCACTTTCGCCATGTTCAAGACGAGTCTGCCCGCGTTTCATGCGGTTCACTGTGCGGTTCACCGCGCGGTACTGCTGGTAGCGGCAGACCGTCTTGATGGTCTGCCCGCCAACCTGCATAAAGAGCATGAAATGTTGGATCAGATCGAGCAGGTGGGCTGGCGTAAGCATGCCTGCCACCAAGCGCTCCTGTTCGGACAGTTTGGCTTTGCCCAACTGCTCGGCTACTGACTGCTCGCTGCCGTTGCCATCCGGGCCAACCACGGTCTTCCATTGGGAGAAATGCCCGAAGCCAGCACCAATGCAGCCCACCCGTGCTTCGTCGTAGCTACTGGCGATCAACAGTTGCACGCTGGCGAACAGTGTCTCGTTGCCCTCGTTTTCCTCGACCTCGAAGGCCGCCTTGCGCTGGTTGCTGTAGCGGCGCAATTGGTCGACAGCCTCGGCCAGCGGTTCTGGAATGGACGGGCTCTTGCACTCCACCACCACCATCGGGATGCCGTTCACCATCAACACCAGATCCGGGACGATAAATTTCTTGCCGCTGTTATAACCCGGCGGGCAATCCACCCGGAACTGGTTGATCACGCTGAAGTGGTTATTGGCTGGGGTGGCCCAGTCGATGTACTGGATGGTCTGGCCGCGCCCGCCCTCCCAGCCCGGGAGGCCGTCGACAGTGATGCCTTTGAGCAGCAGCTCAGTGACTGCCTGGTTGGTTTCCATCAGCTTGCCGGGGCCCACACGGGTAATGGCCGCCAGTGCTTCGGCAATGCGCTGCTCATCCAGCCAAGGCTGACCCTCGCGCAGGTTGATGGCACGCAAGCGCTCGGCCAGTGTGGAACGCTGAATAACTTCACTGAAGCTGCTACGGCCAGTGATGGCCGGGTCGTCGAGGCTGCCCTCGATATGCTTCCAGTTCATTCCCTGTAACTGAGCCACAAAGGGTTTTTCGACGTCTTTCAGTTCCCAGCCCACGGGTCACTCCTTTAATCCAGTTCAGGCATGTATGGGTTCATACAGGCTCATAGCGGCTCATAGCAGCTTGGGTACGTGAATGCGCGCCACCGTCACGCCATCCAGGTCGTGGGTCTCGGCCTGTACCTCCAGCGAAGGTGAGGTGCGCGCCGCGACCGTGCCGGCCAAGCTCTCCTGCAAGCGATGCTCGCCATGCAGCCCAGTCGGTGTGCTATCGTCCTCGACGCCAAGCCATTAGGTCGCCGCCCTCGGCATTGGCCAGGCAGACCAGCGCCTCGATCAGCTCGCGGTCGGGGAGCTTCTTCAGGTCGCTCTTGAACTCGACGATGAGGGATTCGTGGGGTGGCAGGCGCTGGGACATATCAGCCTTCCTTTTTTGCGGAAATTCGCTGCATCGACTCAAGCAGTGGGGTAGCGCGCACGCGGCCGGTCAGCAAGTCGTCCATCAGGCCAAATTTCTGAGCTCTAACTTTCGCCAAGTAATTGGTTTCCTTAGCAAGGCGTGACACATGTTGGTCCAATATCTTCGCAATGGCGGTCTGCTCAGAACGCTCCGGAACCGCCAAGACCAAGGAATCGATGGTGCTTTTGCTGAGATTAGGTTGACCTGACCCTTGCACAGAGGCAAGTAATCTTGGCGCAGACCAAATGAGCGCCCAGTAGATCCAGCGACCATCCTGGTCAGTATTCGGCACTGCAGCTAGAACAGCTTGATTTGTAGTAGCTGGGATAGCGAGCCAAGACACCACACCAGCAGTGGCTCCATACATAGCGATCAAGGGGGTGTCCGCAGGAACCCACTTTGCGGAGCTATTCCGAAGCCCTAGCTGCGTGATTTGCTCGTCAGTTGAGGATATTGACTCTCGATTTACCTCTGTCGATTTGACCCATGAAATGTCACCACCGAAGAAGCCGGGCGTATCGCGGGACGGCGTACCACCAGCGTATGTATTGGCAATATGAGCAAGTGTTCTACAGCTCCACTTCCTTGGAACCCACCCTAAGGGCGACTCTTTGTAGAGCTGCGGCGCTTCGTTCTGCGGTGGGTGTAGTTGGCCGTTCACGTCGATGCCACGGGTCAGCAGGTCGTGCAGCAGGCCCTGTTTGACGGCCTCGAGCTTGCCGATCAACGCCTCGGTTTCGCGGATGGCGGTGTCGAGGGTGTCAAGGATTTTGGCGATAATCGACTGCTCGGCTGGCGCGGGGTAGTGAACCGGAAAAGCCAGCAGCTTTGACTTGGGCAGATTCTTCATGCTGCCACTGGTGCCAGTTGCATGTACTTCAACGTAACGGCGATAGTCTGCAGACTGCAGTATGAAAGAGAGCCAGCGCATGCTTAGTTGCGTTTGATCTCTGGGTTTCAATTGCCAGAGTCTATCCGGCAAGAACAGGGTGGGATGCGCCTCGCTCACGTAACAGGATTCACCAACCAGAGCGGGCGTGTTCATACGACTGACAAGAATTGAGTCAGCCTGCACGGGCTCGGCTACCAGCCTGCGTTCATGCAGAAGAACGGCTTTGTTCTGCTCGCTAAGAAACACTCCGCCGCTAACTGCGCTGGTCTTTAGTACGCCGATCTCGCCTGCGCCGTGGGGGCGATCCTCCGCATTTACGCTGATGCCAGCATCGAGAGAGGCGATAGCGTCTGCGAGTGTTCCCTTGGCCCAGTCAGACATACCCCAGCCCCTCCAGAAACCCCTGCAACGCCTCTGTCGCCGAATTGCGCTTCTGCTCGAGCTCGTTCAGCGTCACACGGTATTTGTCCCACCAGTTCTCGAAGGCCGTGACGATTTTTTTGCGTTGATCGGCGATATAACGCTCGACGATGGTCTGCATGTCGTTGTGTAGAATGGTCAGCAGCAGCTCGGCTGCCTGCTGCTCATCCAGCTCATCGACAGCCTGTTTTAAGTGGCTGGCGAAGTTATCCTTTTGAGTTTTGAGCTGTTTCTTTAGCTTGGCAAGATCAGCTTTCCAGGCTTTGATCTGGGCTTCGTCGACGATGTTTTCATCGTCGTCCATATTTGTCTCGCTATCGGCTTCATCAGATTCTTCTTCATCGGAAGAGGTGGCGGCCTTGATCTGGCCTTCCAATTCCGTTTTTTTCGCTTCCAGCTCTGCCAAACTAGAAATGAAGTCGCCGAGTAGGAACTTCACTAGCTTATGCTCCAGCGGGCTTTGCTTGCTGGCTTTGTCTTCCAGAGCGGTGATGATGCTGGTACGCCAAGCGTCGATTACGCCCCGGCTGCCGCGAGCCATCAAGCTAAGGAAGTCGTATTTGCTCTGGTACCAAAAGCCCGCGACGATGCCCCTGACTTGGAACGGGTCGAGCAGGCCGATACCTTCCAGCATCTGGCTAAAGCTGACCAGCAGTTCGCTGCGCAACTCGACCAATGCGGCGTTGTCTTCCTGCTCCCCAGCAAGGGCTGTGATACGTGGGCTGTGTGTGTGCCACCAGCTCTCGAAGGCTTCATGCAGGGCAGTTTCTTTGGCCTGCAGGCCGGCGTTGCCTTCGATGGCCGACTTTAGGTCGGCTCGGCGGTTCAGCTCGGTGCGGAAGTCGAGATACTGTGCATCGCGCGCCACGAACAGGTCCAGCGGGTCGAGGCCATGGGCGGCAAATAGCGAAGCTTTCGCTTCGATTTCGGCCTTGGGTACCCCGCCCAGTAGGTGGGCACGTACGTCATGCGACTCGGGCGGCGGTGCGTTATCCACGTAGCGGCGGATATTCAGGTTGTAATCGTTGTCGCGCAGGATGGCGATATCCACCACGTCGCTGAGACCGTCGATCCGGCGAAACTCATCGAAGGCGGTAGTGATCTTCTCGATGTGCTCGGGCAGCAGGTAATTCTGCGCACGGCCCTCAAAATATTCGCGGTCGGCGTTGATAAAAAGCACCTTGCCCTGGCGCTTGGCCGGTTTGGCGCTGACACGGTTGGCGCCTTCCTGCTTTTGTTGGCGCAGGATGAGGATGCATGCCGGAATGCCAGTGCCATAGAACAGGTTGGCCGGCAGGCCGATCACGGCTTCGAGCAGGTCGTTTTCGATAAGACCAGCGCGGATACCGCGCTCCTCACCGCCCCGGAACAGCACGCCGTGGGGCAGTACGGTGGCGATCATGCCTTCGTCGCGGGTCACGGCAAGCATGTGCTGGACGAACATCAAGTCGGCCTTCTTTGAGCCCAGCGGCACCTCGCCGAAGCGGAAACGCTGCTCGCGGAATGTCGGGTTCCAGGCCAGGCTGCCATCCGGGCTTTTCTCGGTGTGGCCCCAGTTGATGGAGAACGGCGGGTTGGTGAGGATCCGGTCGAAGCGGCGCAGTTCGCCACCCTCGATATGCCGAGGGTCGGCCAGGGTGTCTTCGTTCTCCAGCCAGGCGTTACTGATGCCGTGCAGCAGCATGTTCATCTGCGCGATGGACCAGACGGTGCCGTTGAATTCCTGGCCGAACAGGTTAGCTTTACGGCCGTCTTCGCCGTGCTCGTCGATATATTCCTTAGCTGCGATCAACATACCGCCCGAGCCGCAGCAGGGGTCGTAGACATCGTGGGCCAGCGTCGGCTTGAGCAGGTGCACCATCAGCCGCACCACTGAGCGTGGCGTGTAGAATTCGCCGCCTTTCTTGCCTGCCGAGTCGGCAAACTCTGCAATCAAGTACTCGTAGGCGGCCCCGAGCAGGTCTGGGAATTCGAAGTCACTGTTACGCAGGCGCACTTCACCAAAGTGGGTAATGAGTTGGCGCAGCTTCTGATCGGGAATCTTGCTCTGGCCGACCTTGCGGGTGAAGTCGATGTGCTCCAGCACCCCCTCCAGGGAGACGTTATTTTCCTCGATGCCGCCCAGCGCCTTGTTAAGCAGGTCGCCGACATTGATGTGCGCTTCGTTGAGCAAATACTTGAAACGCGAGTGGCTGGGCACCCAAAAATTACCATCACGCTTGTACCAGCGCGGATTTTCCGCCGTGACAAAGGCCTCGGCCTTGCTCTTGCCGGCATTTATTTCATCGGCTACCACCTGCTCATAGCGCTCCTCGAATACGTCGGAGCAGCGCTTGAGGAACAGCATACCAAAAATGTATTCCTTGAACTCCGAGGCATCCATCTTGCCGCGCAGAATATCGGCAGCCTTGAACAGATGGCGTTCCAGTTGTTGCAGCGTGAGGGGCATTGCGGAATCTCTTGTGGGCACCCAGGGAGCGGATGCCGATCCTGATGGTATTAGATGCCGGTGATTGTATCCCAATCCAAGCTCGGCACTGAGCAGTCTTGGTTGCAGGGGTTCAGGAAAATTTCATTATCTCCCTCACGTCATCCCGCCCATAAGCGGTGTTGCGACATACGGCTGGGGCGATCACCAAGTCTCGATCCTTGCCCAATCGCTTCCAGACCAATGAAGCCGTGAGTAGGTAGTAATACCGAGTGGCATCGGAATGGTCTTTCAGGTACTGGGTGAGAAACCAGCGAACATGCTTGAGTTGCCAAGTGCAAGGATTATCACGTTGCCAGCGCTTTTGAATGGCCGCTTGCATGACTCGAGCTTGCCGAAGGTGGCGTTGCTGTGTTGCCTTCGAACCAGTCAGTACGCCGCTCAGGAACAGCGCTATATCGAAGGGTCTGGTCACGCTCGACCTCCAATGTAGGCCGAAACGACATCTATCCGGTTGTGCCCGAGCTCAAGGCTGATTTGTAGGCGCGCCTGTCGATCCCGGTCGGGGTCAATGTGATAGCAGCGGCCACCATTGACCGGTGCAGCGTGGCCGGTGAGTTGTTCGTAACGCTCGCAGGCGTAAGCTGCTCGCAGTTCATGAAAACCCTTCAGCTCTTGTTTATGCAGCGTTTCGCGGGCGGGGAGCACGGTCTGATGCAGGAACGCGGCGTAGCTTTCGTTTCAGGCCAGCAAGTTGCTGCTGCCGGTCGGTGCCGCATGACGAGCAAGCTGCAGCGCTGCCTTCACCGCTTCATTGGCTTTGATCCATCGCGGTGCTGATGCTCCTGAGCGGCCACCTTTGGTGCCATCCTGGATGTTGATACGGCCCAAGTGCTCGGTTTCGCGTTGCAATCGCGGTAGGTCAGCCAGAATCGCTTCACGCAGCCGCATACCAGTTATTCGGGCCAACATGACGATCGCGGCTACCCGTTCGTGATGGTGTTCCACCAGCGACAGCACCACTCGCTGTACGTCTTGATAATCTTGGCCGTCCGGCGCACGAGTGCGTACGTTGGAGCGGTGCTGTCTCAACGCCTGGCTCGGGCTGGTAATTCTCACGTCCTGATCACCGCGCAGCGCAGCAAGGGTGCGGTTAACGCTGCTCAGGCGGTTTTGCGCGCTGGCGATGCACAGTTCGCCTTGCTGGATCTGCTGGCGCAGGTATGCGACGTAATCCTCCAGCGTCTGTCGATCAATCTGGCGTGCATCGTTGTAACCGGGGCCGTCCTCCGATCGGCTCCAGCGCACGAAGGCTTGCCAGCGATCGCTATGCGCTTTGACGGTAGCGAAGTGGCCGCCGGCAAACAGATCTTCCAGTGCTCGTCGACCGGCGTAGCTCAGTTGGCGACCGTAGCCAAAATTGCGACCGTCACGCCGACCCACCAGCACCATTGTCTTCACCTTGATCGTTGGTTCGTAGGAGCAGCAGCAGGGCTTTCCAGTGGGGGCTGATGGTATCCAACTGTCCCCAGTGTGCAGGGCGGATGAGGAGGGCATTCTCGCTGCGTTGCAGCAAAGCCCCTTCTTCTTGCAACTGCTCGATAAGCCGAGCGAGGTCGGTTGACTCAGATGTTGGAGCGGCGACAGCGGCGACACTGGCGACAACCCCCGCCGCATCTGGATTGGCACGTGGCGACAAAGTGGTGGCAGTGGCGGCGACACACCGTAACTCGGTCGGCGAGCGATGTTGCGCCCGGTAGCGGCGCCCGGCGTCATTGAGGCGGAACATGACGGACCTCGAATATGTCCCCAAGATTGTTCAGCCAGTTATGGGCAACCAGCTGCAGCAATAACTCGGAGGTGTGCCGTGTGCTTTTACGGGTAAAGCGAGGACCGTTGCGTGTGATGTCGCGAAGGCGAAACGGTGGCCAGTTCTTCTTTATCAACCAGCGAAGCAGGCAGTCGGCCTCTGCGCGAAGCTTATTCAGAGGCTCCTGTTCAGTCAGTCGTTGGTTCTCGGCCAGGTAGTAATCCATCAGCGTAGAGGCGCGTTGAATGTGCATTTCTTCCAAGACAGTCGATTCTTCAACCACCGCCATCACACCAGCCATGCGTAGAACTTTCGCGGCGGCTTTGCCCGCAGGAGCTTGCACGTTGACCAGCTCGCCGAATTCTCCGGACTCGCATTCAATGGTGTCGTGAATGGCAATCCATGCTTCACGGGCACGGGGGCTTAACTCTAGGGTTACAGGGTTGATGCCGCCGTCTTTATGGCGTGACCAAGGCTTCTGCATGAGCGAGGCAATGCGCTGCTGGTACAGGTGCACCTTTGGATCTCGGGTTAGGTCGATGGCTTTGTACAGTCGTTGTCCAACTAGACGCTCTGGCCAACTGATCAGACAGCGTCCCAGGATGCCCTGGTCTTTGATATCAGCGTCCTGCAGCAAGCGGTCTGCCAGGCGGGTTGCAGCATCAAGTACATGCTGAGACGGCGGTCATAGGCACGCAGGCTTTCCCCTGCCATCGCGCGCGACCGATCAATCGGGCTGCCGTCCCACAGCGTCGACAAGTGAGTGATCGCCTTGATCATGTTGTCCTTGCTCATGGTGCTACCGCCCAAAAACTGCCCGCCCTCATCGCTAAACAGCCCCATGCTCGGCAAACCGTGGCACAGGCTTTTGACCAGGCCCTCAATGGTCGGCTCAGCAGTGAGCAGTCTTGGTTGGGCAGGTTCAGGTTGGGCGTCCAGTGCTGGCTGTGCTGACTTTTTCGAGGTTGGCGATTTCGCGGTGAGGCTCATTGCAGCTCGGTGCGCCTTGAGCTGTTCGCCATAGGCGATCCACTGCTGTCTTTCCCAGTCGCGTACGGCCTGCAGCGCAATATGGTCCACCGCGCTTTTGCGATCACCCGAGCAAGCCACCGTCAGCAAGTACAGCGACAACGGATAGATTCGGCCGTCGAGGTGAACATTGGCGTGCGCCTGGCTCGTCAAAGCTGCCGTGGCTAGAACAGATTGCGCGGCCATGGCGCAGGGCACGCCGATCACATCGGCCATGCACTCTACAGCCGGCCCCAAAAGATCGCCCAGCGCCGCGACCGGGTAGGGTAGGGGCGTAATCTGCTGCTCCAGCAAGGGGCGTGGTGGCCCTTGTACTTCGCGCAGTTGCATAGTCGCCCTCCATAAATTACCGATCTCTCCCTCACGTCATCCCGCCAAGAATGCTGAGTGTCATCAGGGATCAAGGCCCCTGCGAGCTGTAAGGATGTCCACTGACGCGGGACTGGCGGCTCCTTACGACCAGAAGCAAGGGCATCTCATGATCCGGCCTCCTGAGTACCGATAGCGGTGGGCGGGTGGAGGCTGCACTGGCTGACGAGACCAGTGCCGCGAGATCCTGAGCTGGGTGGAAGCAGCACTGCGATGACCGGGGCATGCCTGACTGTCAGTCAGGTGCAGTCCATTCCATGGTCTGCGGCACCATCATCTACAGCGCTGTTGCTGGTAACACCGGCGTTTGTCACGTCGATTGTCACGAGGGGGATTGCCGCTGAGGGGGTGTGCTATGAGGGCAGGGGCAGCGGAAAGAGCGTTCGTCTCTTTGCTGGAAAAAGGAGCCGGGCGATCGGTTAGGTGGCCGAGTGCGGCCAGCGGAAACTCCATTGCATGAGCGCTTGAAACTTCACCAAATCACAGACACAAAAAAAGACGCCCATAGGCGCCTTCCTTCGTCAATTTGGTGGAGCCGGGGGGATTTGAACCCCCGTCCGCCAGTACTCCGCTGTCGGTACTACATGCTTAGCCGTGTCTACTGAGTTAATCCGCAGCCGCCCGACGGGCAGGGTGCTTTGGACGAGTTGGGTAAGTTTTAGTCGCTTTGCCCCCAACGTGCTACACGACGATCCTGTTCTGTATGACAATCACTTCGGGTTTACAGGCATCCCCTGGTGATTGCTGGAGCCGAAGCTACCAGGAGAGCGGGCTCAGCTGCTTACGCAGCGAGAGCGTAGCCCTCGTAGTTTTCGTCATTGG
This sequence comes from Pseudomonas sp. KCJK9111, assembly GCF_046231935.1. Lineage (NCBI taxonomy): Bacteria > Pseudomonadati > Pseudomonadota > Gammaproteobacteria > Pseudomonadales > Pseudomonadaceae > Pseudomonas > Pseudomonas sp. KCJK9111. Next base: position 12,484 of record NZ_JBJJMO010000089.1, read on the forward strand.
CAACTATAGAAAGTTGCAACAGTGGATTTACGAGTTCTGTTACCAACTCGGCATGCACCTAGAGTTTCGCTACCGGCGTCGAATCCTAATCGGCCCCACACTAGCTCTAAGCTAACGCACCTTACGGCACGTGAACCGGAGTATACGGCATTGCGCGGGCGGCGTCGACAGCAGAGCGCTCACCCGCGCGATGCATCAGGCGCCGCCGCTGCTCGAGCCGCTGCCTTTGTTGGTTTTGTCCAAACGTTCAACGACTTTGCTGGTGATTTCGATGCATTTCTTGGTGTCGCCGGAAGCTTGGGCTTGCTTGGCTTCGTCCACTTTGTTCTGGACGGCGGTGTCCAGGCCTTCGGAGGTGGCACCGGCGGTGGCCATGCTGTCGTTGATTTTCTGCAGGTTCAGGGCGCACAGATCGTCGGCAGCGAAGGCCGGCGAAGCGAGCAGGGTAGCGGCCGCGAACAGGGCCGAAAGCGCGGTACCTTTCATGGGAGTCTCCTCTGTGGCCTCTGGTAGGTGGGCCTGTAAAGGTGGACTGTGCCGTTTGGCTGACAGTTCCGTTGTGATGGTGGCGGGATGGTATGAGGGTTTGTGGCGGGGTGGTGGCCGGGGTGTCTCTTATAAACATCTCCCAGCCCCCGAGACTAGGCAT
>NZ_JBJJMO010000090.1:0-12995 GCF_046231935.1 Pseudomonas sp. KCJK9111
CTGGCACAGGCCATGCAACTACCGGTTTACCTGCCGCCAGACACATGGCGCAGACCTTTCGAAAAACAGGAGTGACTCACATGAAGAAGTTCGCCATTGCTGCCGCTACTGCTACCGCTCTGACCCTGACCATGGCCAATGCCGCTTTCGCAGCCCAGGCCACCCAGGCTCCGGTAATGCTGGCTGCCAACACCATTGATAACGCCAAGCAAGAAGGTTCCGACACCTGGATCACCACCAAGGTGAAAGCCGACCTGATGACTGAAAAAGGCGTTCCGGGCAGCGACATCGAAGTAGAAACCAGCCACGGCGTCGTGTCCCTGTCTTCTAAAGTAGCTGTTACCGAAGCCCAGAAAAAAATGGCTATCGATATCACTAAGAAAATCAAAGGCGTCAAAAGCGTAATGGCTGACGGCCTGAAAGCCGAATAAGGATTGTCCCGTCGGCCAAATGGATTTGGCCAGCTACAACAAAAGCCCCGGACTGTGCCGGGGCTTTTTGTGTGCGGTCTGATTAGGCCGTGCAGGCTTTGCATTAAGCCTGCCGTTGACAGTCAGTCGGCATCAAGATGCATCGGCGTCACGACGCGGCCATCTTTCTCGGGCTGCCCCAGGTGGGTATCGATAAAGTACACCCTGTCGTCCTCGAGCTTGGCCTTGTCCACCAGATAATCCTTGATGCTGCTAGCGCGCTCCTGCCCCAGGGTGCGTAACAGGGCTGTGCTTTCGGCCCAGGATTTGAGCACCGCGTTGCGAAGGTTGGCAGTGCGCGCGTCACGGTCAAGCTGCTCCCATTCGGCAGGGGGCTGCTGCTTGAGGCGGCTGCGATAAATGCCTTCGAGCATCGCTGGCTTGTCGGCTTCGTCGACCACCATCAGGGACGCACTGGCCGGTACCTTGTCGCCGCGCCGCTGCAGGATCTTGTACCAGGTGGCCTGATATTCCCGTTCCAGGCGCTGCTGGGCAAGGATGGGGCCGTCACTTGCCTGGGCGCTGGTGCCTTCGATTTCCAGGCGCAGTTCCGGCCGCTTTCTCAGGCCCTCGGCGAGCTTGTCCAAGGACGCCTGAGCGTCGCCTGCCAGCTCGCTGGACCCAGGGGCGAAAGCGACGGTGCCCAAGTCTTCGGCGCCGCCTCCGGCAACCAGGCCACCGATGAGCTTGAACGGTGCCTGCGCGGCGCGCAGCACAAGGTTGCGCAAGGTTTGCCACACGATCGGCATTACGCTGAACTGCGGGTTGTTCAGATCGCCCGCAACGGGCAACTCGATTGAAATCTTGCCGTGCGTATCTTTGAGCAGTGCCACTGCAAGGCGAATCGGCAGATCGACCGCGTCCGGGCTGTCTACCTTCTCCCCAAGCTGCAACTGCTCAACGACTACTTTGTTCTCGGCTTTGAGTTGGCCCTTGGTAATCAGGTAATGCAGGTCCAGGTTCAGCCGGCCTTTGCGGATGCGGTAGCCGGCAAACTTGCCCGAGTAGGGCGTCAGGGTAGTCAGTTCGACGCGTTTGAACACGGCGGCGATGTCCAGGCTCGCGAGCGGGTCGAATGGGTTGAGGCCACCTTTGATGGTGACGGGCGCGTACCGGTCGACCTTGCCTTGCACATCTACTGGGGCAGGGAGGGGCTTGCGGTTATCGATGGTGCCGACCTGGCCGTTGAGCTGTTGCACGGCCGTGGCGAAATTGGGCGTGAGCGACAGGTCGGCGAAGTTGGCCGAACCGTCCTTGATCACGATCTGGCCAATGCGGATACCGAGTGGCTTTTCCTCGGTGGCGCTTGCAGGCTGGGACTGGGCCTTGGCAGGCGCATCGGTTGGCTGTGGAATCAACAGGTCATTGATGTTGGTGGTACGGTCTTCATTGATGATGAAGCGTGCATAGGGCTGTTGCAGCGTCACCTTGTCGATCGACAGGGCATCGCCATGCACATACGTCAGGCCATCGAGGTTGACCTGCTGCCATTTGACGAAGTCCCGGCTCTTGATGGTGTCGAGGGTGTGCAACTGATTCACCTGGGCCTTGCCGCTCACCGTCAAAGCCAGCGGCGATGCGCTTTTCAGGTCCACCTTCAGGTCGCTGTCGAGCATGCCGCTGCGCAGCTCCAACAGAATGTAGGGGTTGATGTAGGCTTGCGCCAACCGCAGGTCGATGTCCCGGGTACCGACATCCAGCTTGGCCCACACCGGCGCCAGGTTGACCTGGCCCTGCCCTTGCAGGGTGCCTTGCTTGCCGATGCCGGTGTCGAACTTGACCGTGAAGGGCTTCTGGTTGAGGCTATCGAAGCCCTTCAAGTCAGCGTTCAAGGGGCCTATGTCCAGGGTGACCGGCTCTTTTTGCGTGCGGTCTGCCAGGTGCACGCGGTAGTTCCTGAGCTGGACATCGTTGAGCAGCACCTGCCAGGGCTTGCTCGGGGCCGCTGGCGTCTGCGGTGCCGCCGCAGGCCCTGCGGTGGGCGGCTCGGCCTTTTCTGCTGGCGTTGGCTTGCCAGGCTTGCCGGCAAACAGCACCTGCCAATCGAGCTGACCGTCCTTCTCCAGCGCCGCCCAGGTTTCGAGCTTTTCACTGCGCACTTTGCCGACCGTTACCTGTTGCTTGACCAGATCGACGGAGGCATCACTCAACTCCAGACTGGCGAGCCTTGCCAACGGGCGACCGTCCGGGGCCTTGATGGCAAAGGGCGCCACCCGCACCGACGCTTTTTCCAAACGCAGTTCGGTCTTGTCTGCCAGGTTGAGCCGATAATGCGTGCTCAGGCTGAGCTTGCCGTCTTCCAGCACCAAGGGCACGGCATCGCGCACATAGGGCCAGAACAGCTTCATCTTGCTGTCGCTGACCTTGAGCGTGCCTTCGGACGCGATAGGCGCCAGGCTCAACGTACCCTGCCAGTCGATGCGTCCACCGTTGGGGCCGTTGGCCACCATGGTCATGTCGGCATTGTCGTTGGCAAGGGTGCTGAGGTTCTTCAGCTCCAGGCCAAGGTTGTCATAGAGAAACTCGATCGGCTCGCTGGGACGCAGGTCTTCGAAACGCACAAAACCCTGCTCGAGCTTGATGCTGCCGATACGCAGCGGGAAAGGATCGCCTGGGGGTGCATCGGGCTCGCTTTTGCTGGTGGGCAGTTGGAAAAGGCGCGTGAGGTTAAGGGTGCCATCTTTGGCGAACAACACTTCGGTGCGCGGTTTGACCAGCTCGAGGGCATCAAGGTGCAGCGCGCCGGTCCACAAGCTGTCCAGCGACAGGTTGGCGTACAGTTTTTCGAAACCGACCTGCTCTTTGCCGGGCTCGCCGATCTGCAGGCCCCACAAGGTCAATTCGAGACTGAAGGGGTTGAACTCGGCCCGTTGCAAGTGGGCCGGCACCGTGGCGTAGTGGGCAAGCTGCTGGTTGGCGATACGCAGTGCCAGGCCCGGAAGAATGAGAAAGCCAAGCAGGCTGTACAGGGCGAGCAACGCCAGCAATGCGCCGATGGCGCGAGTCAGTCCTTTGTACATGAATCGCTTCGTCTGTCCGGTGCGGGATGCCTTGGAGTATGGCACGTTAAATCAGTTCCGCTGAGGGGCGCCCAGTGCTTATTCGATGCCCATGCGGCGCCTGGCCCTGTGCGCAGAGCCGTCGCGCATGGCCCATCGCAATACCGGGGCGGTGCCATGCATGCCCAGGCGGATCAACCGTTTTTGCCAACGGCCCTGTTCGAGGCCAAGCTGCTGTTGTGCCCAATGAGGCAGTAGCTCGATACCGGCGTGCAGCATCAGCTTGGCCACGGGTTTTGCCAGCCGGCTGGGCGCAGGGGCGTTGAGCAGAATACCGATGACTTCCTGGCTGCGGGCATCGCAGCTCAGCTGTGGGCGCATCTCATGCAGGTAGTGTGCGACCTCACGGCGCGAGCGGGGCACGTCCTGGGCGCCCAGACGCTCGGCGATCAGGGCGATTTCCTGGTAGTAGGCGTCCTGGTCGGCCAGGGACAAGCGGGGGTTGCGGTAGCGCAGGTGTGCGGCCAGAAAGCTGCTGACCTCGGCCACATGCACCCAAGTCAGCAGGTGGGGGTCGCTGGCTGCGTACGGGCGGCCATCCGGCGCCGTGCCTTCGACTTGGAGGTGTATCCGGCGCACTTTTTCGATCAACCAGTGCGCATCTTCGGTCGCGCCGAACGTGGTCCCTGAAATGAACTGACTGGTGCGCCGCAGGCGTCCGATCAGGTCATGGCGAAAGTTGGAGTGGTCCCAGACCCCGGCGAGTGCCAGCGGGTGCAGCAACTGCAGCATCAGCGCGCTGATGCCGCCGACCAGCATGCTAGGGAAGTCACCGTGCACGCGCCAACTGATGCTGTTGGGCCCGAACAGGCCAGGGTCGCCTTTGGGCGACTCCAGGTCGAGCTGGCCCAATGCCAGGCCGGTGAGGCTCATGGCTTGTTTTTCGATACGACGGCGAAGCGCTTCCATGGTGACCTGCAGGGCTGGGCAGCCTGGGAAGCGGCTGCCGGTTATCGGTTCAGGCGAGTGTCGATCAACCCTTGGACGACGCCCGGGTCGGCCAGGGTGGAGGTATCGCCCAGGCTGTCGAGCTCGTTGCAGGCGATCTTGCGCAGTATACGCCGCATGATCTTGCCCGAACGTGTCTTGGGCAAAGCCGGCGCCCATTGCAGTAGCTCGGGCTTGGCGAAGCTGCCTATCTCCTTGCTGACCAGCGCCAACAGCTGGGCTTTGAGTTCTTCATCGGGGCGGACACCGTTCATGGTGGTCACGAAGGCGTATACGCCTTGGCCCTTGAGATCGTGGGGGTAGCCCACCACGGCTGCTTCGGCCACGTTGTCGTGAAGTACCAGGGCGCTTTCGACCTCCGCCGTGCCGATGCGATGCCCGGACACGTTGATCACATCGTCCACGCGCCCAGTGATCCAGTAATGCCCGTCGGCATCGCGCCTGGCGCCGTCCCCGGTGAAGTAGTAGCCGGGCATGGGTTTGAAGTAGGTGTCGACCATGCGTTGGTGATCGCCATGGACAGTGCGAATCTGCCCAGGCCAGCTGGCCTTGATCGCCAGCAGCCCAGCCCCTTGACCCTCGATGACCTGGCCTTTGTCGTCAAGCAGCACCGGCTGCACGCCGAACATGGGTTGGGTGGCGCAGCCAGGCTTTAGGGACTGGGTGCCGGGCAGTGGCGTGAGCATGATGCCGCCGGTCTCGGTCTGCCACCAAGTATCGACGATGGGGCAGCGGCGCTGTCCGACCTCATTGAAATACCAGTGCCAGGCTTCCGGGTTGATCGGTTCACCCACGCTGCCCAGCAAGCGCAGGCTTGCACGGGAGGTACTTTGCAGGGGCGCATCCCCTTCGCGCATCAGGGCGCGCAGGGCGGTGGGTGCGGTGTAGAAGATGTTGACCTGATGCTTGTCCACGACTTGCCAGAACCGCGAGCTGTCGGGGTAGTTGGGCACGCCTTCGAACATCAGCGAGATGGCGCCATTGGCCAAGGGGCCATACACGATGTAGCTGTGGCCGGTGACCCAGCCGACGTCGGCGGTGCACCAGAAGACTTCCCCCTCCCGGTAGTCGAACACCACGTCGAATGTCATGGCCGCTTGCAGCAAGTACCCCGCCGTGGTGTGCAGCACGCCTTTGGGTTTGCCGGTGCTACCGGAGGTGTAGAGGATGAACAGAGGAGCCTCTGCCTCCATGGGTTCGGGTGGGCAAGCTTCGTCGACCTGCTCGATGGCGTGGTGGTACCAAAGGTCGCGATTATCGTCCCAGGCGACATCACCCCCGGTTCGCCGCACTACCACGACGGTACTGACGGCCGGGCAACTGGCCAACGCCTTGTCGACATTCTGCTTGAGGGCGATTCGTTTACCGCCGCGTACGCCTTCGTCAGCGGTGATGACGGTACGGCAGTCGGCGTCCAGGATACGGTCACGCAGCGCGTCCGGGGAAAAACCACCGAACACCACAGAGTGAACAGCGCCTATGCGCGCGCAAGCGAGCATGGCGAAGGCGGCTTCGGGGATCATCGGCATGTAGATGCACACTCGGTCACCTTTGGCCACGCCTCGCGACTTCAATACATTGGCCAGGCGACACACCTGGCGGTGCAGTTCACGGTAGCTGATGGCCTTGGTATCGCTGGGGTCGTCGCCTTCCCATAGCAGGGCGGTCTGCTCGGCCCGCGTGGCCAAGTGGCGATCGATGCAGTTGTAGCTGACGTTCAGTTGGCCCCCGTCGAACCAGCGGGCCTGGCCGGTGCGCAGGTCCGATTGTTGAACCTGTGACCAAGGCCTCATCCAGGTCAGGCGCTGCGCTTGAGCGGCCCAGAAGGTGTCCGGGTCTTCGACCGACTGGCGGTACAGGCGGTGGTAGTCGTCCTGGGTGAGGGCTGCCGCCTGGCTGACGGCGAGGGCGTGCGGGTATTTTCGAATATCGAACATGGCGGTGGTCCTGCTCTTGTGAGGGGCGAGGGACGGCAACGGCTAATGGGTAGGACAGTTTTGCGGGGAGGGGTGTTCCACCGGTTCGGCGATTGGGCGGGTACGGTCGATAGGGGCTATGAAGCCGTCGACTGGTCTGCTGTAGAGGCTTGGACCACGTGCGATGGGCGCTGCGCAGCAGCCCCGGCAATTGCCCAGGGGGCGAATTGCAGAAGCTGCGGCGCATCTCTTGATGCCTTGCCTGGCGAGCACAAGCCCTGCCAGGTAGAGGTCTGATCAGCCGCGATGGCGGCCGCGGAAGTAATTGATCAGGCCTTGGGTAGAGCCGTCCTCGGCCACCTCTTCCTGGCTGCCTACAAGACGCTGGTACACGCCCTTGCCCAGTTCCTTGCCCAGTTCCACGCCCCATTGGTCAAAGGCATTGATACCCCAGACCACGCTCTGCACGAACACCTTGTGCTCATACATGGCCACCAGGGCACCCAACCGGCGTGGGCTGATACGCTCGACCACCAAGGTGTTGCTCGGGCGATTGCCCGGGATGACCTTGTGCGGGGCAAGCTTCTGCACCTCGGCTTCGCTCATGCCCTTGGCACGCAGTTCGGTCTCGGCTTCTTCTCGCGTCTTGCCCAGCATCAGCGCCTGGCTCTGGGACAGGCAGTTGGCGTACAGCCATTGGTGATGGTCGGCTACCGGGTTGAAGCTGACGACCGGCACGATGAAGTCGGCCGGGATCAGCTGCGTGCCCTGGTGCAGCAACTGGTGATAGGCATGCTGGCCGTTGCAGCCCACACCGCCCCAGATCACAGGGCCGGTCTCGGTTTTCACCGGGGTGCCGTCCTGCAGCACGCTCTTGCCGTTGGACTCCATGTCCAGCTGTTGCAGGTGCTTGGTGATGTTGCGCAGGTAGTGGTCGTACGGCAGGATCGCATGGCTGCTGGCACCCCAGAAATTGCCGTACCACACACCCAGCAGCGCCAGCAGCACGGGCATGTTCTTCTCGAACGGCGCGCTCTGGAAATGCTGGTCCATGGTGTAGGCACCGGAGAGCAGTTCCTTGAAGTTGGCGGTACCGATGGCCAGCGCAATGGGCAGGCCGATGGCGGACCACAGCGAATAGCGACCACCGACCCAGTCCCACATCGGGAAGATGTTCTCTTCGCGGATGCCAAACGCCACGGCGGCGGCCTTGTTGCTGGAAACGGCGATGAAGTGGCGGTACAGCTCGGCTTCCGAGCCGCCCTGGGCCAGGTACCAGGTACGCGCGGCCATTGCGTTCTTCAGGGTCTCGAGGGTGTTGAACGACTTGGACGAGACGATGAACAGGGTGGTTTCGGCGCGCAGGCTGGCCGACAGTTCGTGGAACTCGCTACCGTCGATGTTCGCCAGGTAATGGCAGCGTACACCGCGCTGGGCGTAAGGCATCAATGCTTCGGATACCAGTTCCGGGCCGAGGAACGAGCCACCGATACCAATGTTGACCACGTCGGTGATGGGCTTTTCGCTGTAGCCACGCCACAGGCCATCATGAATGCGGCCGACCAGCTCGGTGATCTGGTTGAGCACCTTGTGCACTTCGGGCATGACGTTCACGCCGTTGACGCTGAGCTTGTCACCCACCGGGCGGCGCAGGGCAGTGTGTAGCACCGGCCGGCCTTCGGAGGCGTTGATGATCTCGCCGTTGAACATCGAAGTGATGGCGTCCTTGAGGCCCACTTCGTCGGCCAGGTTCACCAGCAGGTCACGTGTCTGTTCGGTGATCAGGTTCTTGGAATAATCCAGGAACAGGCCACAGGAGCTCAGGGAAAATTGTTCGAAGCGCTGAGGATCGGCGGCGAAAGCTTCTCGCATGCTGAAGCCTTGCATGGCATCGCGGTGCTGCTTGAGCGCCTGCCAGGCGGGTAGAGCCGTGACATCGTGGGGGGTACGGTAATACGCCATTGCGCGGGGGTCCCTTGGTCCGTGGTGATGCGTTGGACACGGCAGTCATTGCCGGGTTCAGGCTGGCATCATTATAGGCAAAGGCCTGGCGCTGGGAATGGGGGGCGCAAAAGTAGATGGGGTGCCTAGACACCCCAGGCCGTTCAGGCCGTCTTGTCCTGCACCTGCACGTACAGGTTGTCGATCAGGCGGGTGTTGCCCAGGTAAGCCGCCGCGATGACCACCAGGTCTCGGTCATCGACCATGGCCGGGCGCAGGGTCAGGGCATGCCGTACTTCCAGGTAATCGGGGCGCAGACCGGCTGCGCTCAATTGGGCCTGGCCGTCGGCCACCAGCGCGGCGAAGTCCTTTTGGCCACGGGCGATGGCAGCTGCCATCGTCTGGAGCACGCGATACAGCACAGGCGCCGTTGCCCGCTGCTCGGCGGTGAGGTAGCCGTTGCGCGATGACAGTGCCAAGCCGTCTGCGGCGCGCACCGTAGGCAGCCCCATCACCTGGATGGGCATGTTCAGGTCGCGCACCATGGCGCGAATGACTGCCAGCTGCTGATAGTCCTTTTCGCCAAAGACCGCGAGATCAGGCTGCACCATGTTGAACAGCTTGCTGACCACGGTGGCCACGCCTTCGAAGTGCCCTGGCCGACTGGCGCCGCACAACCCTTCTGACAGGTTGGGCACGCTGACCCGCGTCTGCACGCTCATCCCGTCCGGATACATTTCGTCCACGGCAGGGGCAAACAGCAGGTTGCAGCCCGATTCGACCAGCAGTTGCTGGTCGGCTGCCAACGTGCGGGGGTATTTGTCCAGGTCTTCATTGGCCCCGAACTGCAGCGGGTTGACGAAGATGCTGGCAACCACGAAGTCGGCGCATTGCGCAGCCTTGACCACCAGGGCCGCATGGCCACTGTGCAGGTTGCCCATGGTCGGCACGAAGCCGATGCGCTTGCCTTCGCTGCGGGCGCGGGCTACGGCGGCGCGCAGCTCCCGCACGGTCTTGACTGTATTCATGCGCTGAACCCGTGTTCACTGGCGGGGAACGTGACTTGCTTGACGGCCTGGACATAAGCGGCGAGGGCGCTGGCGATGTCAGGCTGGCCGTCCATGAAGTTTTTCACGAACTTGGGTACCCGGCCGCTGAGGGACAGGCCGAGCATGTCATGCAGCACCAGTACCTGGCCATCGGTGGCGCTGCCGGCACCGATGCCGATGACCGGGATGCGCACGGCCTGGGTGATCGCTGCGGCCAGCTCGCTGGGCACGCATTCGAGCAGCAGCATGGCGGCGCCTGCGGCTTCAAGCGCGATGGCATCGACCTGCATCTGCCGGGCTTGTGCCTCCAGGCGACCTTGTACCTTATAGCCGCCGAGCACATTTACGGTCTGAGGCGTCAAGCCCAGGTGGGCGCATACAGGCACGCCACGCTCGGCCAGCAGCCGGATGGTCTCGGCTAACCACGCTGCACCTTCGATCTTGACCATGTGGGCGCCTGCCTGCATCAGCGCCGCGCTGTTGGCGAAGGCTGATTCGGGCGTGGCGTGGGCCATGAACGGCAGGTCGGCGAGAATCAACGCGCCGTGATTGCCGCGCTTGACTGAGGCGGTGTGGTAGGCCATGTCTGCCGTGGTGACTGGCAAGGTGCTGTCATGGCCTTGCAAGACCATGCCCAAGGAGTCGCCCACCAGCAGGACGTCGACGCCGGCCTGGCTGGCTGCCTTGGCGAACGTCGCGTCATAACAGGTCAGCATGGCGATTTTTTCACCCTTGGCTTTCAGGCCATTGAGGGTGGAAAGGGTTACTTCAGGCATGTAGAGAGTTCCTCATTCTGGCGCCAGGGGAAACGACTGCATGCAACCTGAGTAGTCATCTTCCGCAGCGGCACATCATCGCGCGTGATGTTCTGGCACAGGTCCGTCCGGGCCTCGATAGGGGTGCGCAACACGGGGGTGCCACGCGGGTCGCCTATAGTCGTGAGCGAAATGAGGGAAGTCAATCACCCTGTTACCGCATTGTTACGATGAGGGTGTTACTGGCGTTACTGCCCTAACGAACGGCCGGTTACAGGCGTTCGAGGCCAATGTATGGGCAGGCGGCGAGCAGTTGGGACAATTGGCGGCCATCGGCAAGCCGGAAGTCTGCAGGGACCAGTTCGGCCAGTGGATAGAGCACGAAGGGCCTGGCATGCATGTGATAGTGCGGTACCTGCAGGCGCGGCAGGTCCAGCACCTGGTCGCCGTACAGCAGAATGTCCAGGTCGAGGGTGCGCGGCCCCCAGCGTTCCTTGCGCACCCGGCCCTGGTCGTTTTCGATGGCCTGCAAGGCATCGAGCAGGTCAAGGGGCGCCAAGGCGCTGTCGAGCGCGGCGACGGCATTGGTGTAGCGGGGCTGGCCCGGCAGTAGCGAATCGCTGGTGTACAGCGCCGAAGCGGCCACCAGACGCGTCGCCTGGACCTGATCGAGTGCGTCCAGCGCGCTGCGCAACTGCTCGGCCGGGGCATCCAGATTGCTGCCCAGGCCGACGTACACGCGGATGCTCACTCGAAGGCCTCTTCACCACCGCGCTTGCGCTTGCTGTTGCTGCGCTTGCGCTTGCGGGACGCACCGCCTTCATCACGGCTGCCCAGGTCGCGGATCATGTCGCGGCGCTCGCTGTCATTGGCTTCCTGATACTCGGTCCACCACTGGCCAAGGTCATCGGTTTCTTCGCCAGCGCTTTCGCGCAGCAGCAGGAAATCGTAACCGGCACGGAAGCGTGGGTTGTCCAGCAGCATGTCGGCGCGTTTACCGCTGCGGCGCGGCAGGCGTTCCTGCATGTCCCAGATCTCGCGGATCGGCAGGGTGAAGCGCTTGGGAATGGCAATGCGTGCGCACTGCTCGGCGATCAGGTCATGGGCTGCACCGTTCATGGCCGGAATCGGCGGCACCCCTTGGTTCTGCAGGTGCAGAACGCGCGCTGGCAGGGCAGGCCACAGCAGGGCTGCGAACATGAAAGCAGGCGTTACCGGCTTGCCTTGCTTGACGCGCAGGTCCGTATTGCTCAACGCTTGGCTGATCAGCGTGTGGGTATAGGTGGGGCGGTCCTCCAGCGCCTGGGCACTGGCGGGGAACAGGGGTTCGAACAGCTGCAGGTCGACCAGCATTTCGAACGCCATGGCGCCCTGGCCCGAAAGGAACAGCTTCAGGCTCTCTTCGAACAGCCGCGCCGGCGGTATTTCACGCAGCAACGGTGCCAGTTCGCGAATCGGCTGGACGGTGTGCTTTTCGATACCGAAGTCGAGCTTGGCTGCGAAACGCACCGCACGCAGCATGCGCACTGGGTCTTCCTGATAGCGATGGGTAGGATCGCCGATCAGGCGCAACAGGCGATTGCGCACATCGTGCACGCCGTTGGCGTAATCGAGAATGCGCTCGCTCACCGGATCGTAGTACAGCGCGTTGATGGTGAAGTCGCGGCGCTGCGCGTCTTCTTCCAAGGTGCCATACACGTTGTCGCGCAGGATTCGCCCGCTGGCATTATGGGACGAGCGGTGGCTGTCGCCCTGATCGTCCTCGGAGTGAGGGGCGCGGAAGGTGGCGACTTCAATGATTTCACGGCCGAAATGCACGTGAACCAGCTTGAAGCGGCGGCCGATGATACGCGCGTTACGGAACTCGGCACGCACCTGTTCGGGGGTGGCGCTGGTGGCCACGTCGAAGTCTTTCGGCGTGATGCCCAGCATCAGGTCGCGGACACAGCCACCGACCAGATAAGCCTGGTAACCGGCGCTCTGCAGGCGCTCGACAATGTTCACCGCATGGCGGCTGAACTGGTGGCGCTGCAGCGAATGCTGGCTTTTGTTGATCACCTCGGGCGTAGTACGCCGGTGGTGCTGGCCCGGTACGGGCGGGCGGAACGACTGGAACAGCTTCTTCAGCATGGGATGCACTGTTTGAAGGAATGTTCGGCCAAGAATATGAGAATGGCCGCATGATGGGCGGGGATTCTAGCATTTACTCGCGGGATGGTGTAGGCGGTCGCAGAATGCCTGCCCAAAGGCAGAAACGACAAGGGGAGCCTAAGCTCCCCAAGAAGTCGTTGCGTGTGCTCTTATTGTTTTTTTTGCGGGCTTCTTGTTTTTGTTGAGTGCCCTGCCACTAAGCGTGAAGCTTGTGGACGACCCCCAAGCCAGGGGTAAAGAGCAAACGGATTGCTTTGGCCGCTGATGTCACGTTGATCGTAGATCCATCCAGTTCAGGTGCTGCTTTATAGTGCAGTTTTTGTTGTTCTCTGCCTGGGTGTGGGGCAAGCCCCAAACATGCATCCTCTCCAAAAGAATCAGTTAGCTGCGCCTCCGCCGTCTTGTTCTTATTGTGCGTGAGTCGTTTCGTCTTGTTCTTATTGTGGGTTGCAGTGCTTGTTATTGTTTTTGTACTAAGCATATAGCAGAAGGCGTGCCAACTTTGGCTAGCCCAGCAAATCCGGGGGTTTGGCTATTTTTGCAGGGAAGCATGCCAAGTGCGCGGCGTGTTTTTCGTTACCGTTTACCTCGGCAACTGTTACGCACCTGCAGGCAGGTAACAGATTTTTGCGGCGGGGGGGGGCGGGGGGGTGAGTCGGTGGCGCCGTTTCGGGGAGGAGACGCGCCTGGGGGGCGCGAACAGGCG
>NZ_JBJJMO010000091.1:0-12729 GCF_046231935.1 Pseudomonas sp. KCJK9111
TAAGCCATCTCTGATTGGACATGGCTGATGATCCGCTCCTTAGTCAGGGTAATAACCCCATCAAACCAAGCCAGCGCGCTCTGGCCATGCGTCACGCAGGCCCTTTCATCAGCAAACCGCCACCGCACAAAATTATTGTTGGCCCATAGGTAGCCGAAGCTAGGGATGAGGCTGATCAATACCGAAGTAGCCCCAAGGTATGCGATATCGTTACCAGCACTACGGCTTCGGCGAGCACCGGACATGGCCAGCCAATTAGAAAACCTAGCCACCGCTACTGTGCAGTAATGTCGCTCAGGTCAGGTGCTTGGTGGTTCAATACCCAATGGTCGCCCAACCCATCAATTCCCACGAATCCAGTCGGATTTGGTTAAAATTTGTGCTATTCTCCGCGCCCGCGATTTCCCTGCACACCAGAGCCGGTCACTGATATGCAAGCAGCCAAACCACTTTACGATTATCCCAAGTACTGGGCCGAATGCTTCGGGCCAGCACCTTTCCTGCCGATGAGCAGGGAGGAGATGGATCTGCTCGGTTGGGATTCCTGCGACATCATCATCGTGACCGGCGATGCCTACGTCGACCATCCGTCGTTCGGCATGGCCATCATCGGCCGCTTGCTGGAAGCCCAGGGTTTTCGCGTGGGCATCATTGCCCAGCCGAACTGGCAGTCCAAAGACGACTTCATGAAGCTTGGCGAGCCCAACCTGTTCTTCGGTGTGGCCGCCGGCAACATGGACTCGATGATCAACCGCTACACCGCCGACAAGAAAATACGTTCCGACGACGCCTACACCCCGGGCGGCCTGGCGGGCAGCCGGCCTGACCGCGCCAGCCTGGTGTACAGCCAGCGTTGCAAGGAAGCCTACAAGCACGTGCCCATCGTGCTGGGCGGCATCGAGGCCTCGTTGCGCCGCATCGCGCACTACGACTACTGGCAGGACAAGGTGCGCCACTCGATCCTGATCGACGCCAGCGCCGACATCCTGCTGTTCGGCAACGCCGAGCGTGCCGTGGTCGAGGTGGCGCAACGGCTGTCCAACGGCGAGAAGATCGAGTCGATCACCGATGTGCGTGGCACGGCCTTCGTGCGGCGGGACACCCCGGAAGGCTGGTTCGAAATCGACTCTACCCGTATCGATCGTCCGGGGCGCGTCGACAAGATCATCAACCCGTACGTCAACACCCAGGACACCCAGGCTTGCGCCATCGAGCAAGCCAAGGGCGACCAGGAAGACCCGAACGAAGCCAAGGTGGTGCAGATCCTCGATAGCCCGCGCGTGACGCGCGAGAAGTCGGTGATTCGCCTGCCCTCGTTCGAAAAGGTGCGTAACGACCCAGTATTGTACGCGCACGCCAACCGTGTGCTGCACCTGGAGACCAACCCAGGCAACGCCCGCGCCCTGGTGCAGAAACATGGCGAAGTGGACGTGTGGTTCAACCCACCGCCCATTCCCATGAGCACCGAGGAAATGGACTACGTGTTCGGCATGCCCTATGCGCGCGTGCCGCACCCTGCCTATGGCAAGGAGCGCATCCCGGCCTACGAGATGATCCGCTTCTCGGTCAACATCATGCGCGGCTGCTTTGGCGGTTGTACGTTCTGCTCGATCACCGAGCACGAAGGGCGCATCATCCAGAACCGTTCGCACGAATCGATCCTCAACGAGATCGAGGAGATGCGCGACAAGGTGCCAGGCTTCACTGGCGTGGTGTCGGACCTCGGCGGCCCTACCGCCAACATGTACCGTATCGCCTGCAAGAGCCCGGAAATCGAGAAGCACTGCCGCAAGCCCTCGTGCGTGTTCCCCGGTATCTGCGAGAACCTGAACACCGACCACAGTTCGTTGATCGAGCTGTATCGCAAGGCCCGTGCGCTGCCAGGCGTGAAGAAAATCCTCATCGCCTCGGGCCTGCGCTACGACCTGGCGGTGGAATCGCCGGAGTACGTCAAGGAGCTGGTAACCCACCACGTGGGTGGCTACCTGAAGATTGCCCCGGAGCACACCGAGCGTGGCCCGCTGGACAAGATGATGAAGCCGGGCATTGGCAGCTATGACCGCTTCAAGCGCATGTTCGAGAAGTTCTCCAAGGAGGCGGGCAAGGAGCAGTACCTGATCCCGTACTTCATCGCGGCGCACCCCGGCACCACCGACGAAGACATGATGAACCTGGCCTTGTGGCTCAAGGGCAACGGTTTCCGTGCCGACCAGGTGCAGGCGTTCTACCCCTCGCCGATGGCGTCTGCCACAGCCATGTATCACTCGGGCAAGAACCCGCTGCGCAAGGTGACCTACAAGAGCGAGGGCGTGGATATCGTCAAGAGCGACGAGCAGCGTCGCTTGCACAAGGCGTTTCTGCGTTACCACGACCCCAAGGGCTGGCCGATGCTGCGCGAGGCGCTGCAGCGCATGGGGCGTGCCGACTTGATCGGGCCAGGCAAGCATCAGCTGATCCCATTGCACCAGCCGCAATCCGAAACCTACCAGAGCGCCCGACGCAAGAACTCGACGCCTGCCGGTAGCCATAAGTTGGGCAAGGACCAAAAGATCCTGACCCAGCACACCGGCCTGCCGCCGCGTGCCAGTGATGGCAGCAAGCCATGGGACAAGCGTGAGAAGGCCAAGGCGGAGGCGTTCGCCCGCAACCAGCAGGCGGCCAAGGAGCGCAAGGAGTCGGCCAAGGGTGGCAAAGGCGGGAAGAAGCCGCGCCAGCCAGTCATCCCACGCTAAAACCCGGGCCGCCTGGCGGCCCCTTCCTCAGCAACAAAGGGTTAGTCGATCACTGCACAACGGCATCACTCGGGGCGCGAGAACTCGCAGATCGCGCCTGTGGCAGCGTGGGCATAGGCAGCGAGCAGGCTGTTCAAGAAACTGGACATGGGCATTTGGTACTGCTCCTAAATGAGAGGTTGTCCCATCGTCTATTAAAAGGGCATGATGTGCCCTTAGATTGGTTGTATACAATCCATTGAACAATTCAACTGACTGGCCCATTGACATCCCCTTGACGCACGTCACCCAGGGGCTGGACGGTTTCAGGCAGTCTCGCTGTTGATAAAACCCTGCCAAGGAGATTCACGATGTTTGCGAAAGCTGTAGCGGTATCCCTGCTGACCCTCGCCAGCGCCTCTGTCTTCGCAGCCGAGTGTTCGGTAACTGTCGATTCGACTGACCAGATGTCCTTCAACACCAAGGAAATCACGGTCGACAAGAGCTGCAAGGAATTCACCGTCAAACTGACTCACTCCGGCAACCTGCCGAAGAACGTCATGGGCCATAACCTGGTCATCAGCAAGACGGCCGACATGCAGGGCATCGCCACCGAAGGCATGAGTCAGGGTCTGGAAAAGGACTACATCAAGGCCGACAACGCCGCCATCATCGCCCACACCAAGATGATCGGCGCGCCAGAGAAGGAAACTGAAGTGACGTTCGACACCGCGAAGCTCGAAGCCGGCGGTGACTACAGCTTCTTCTGCACCTTCCCAGGTCACATCGCGATGATGAAAGGCAAAGTCGTGGTCAAGTGATGTGACCACGCGGTAGAACACGAATTGGGGCCGCAACGCGGCCCCAATTGCGTATTCAAGGGGCGAACGGCAGTTCGCGCTTGTGCTGGGTCTTGCGGTAGTTGGCAACGATGACATCGAACGCGGTCTGATCGATTTCCTGGCCATGCAGGAATGCGTCGATTTGCTGGTAGGTGACCCCGTGGGCCGCTTCGTCTGGCTTGCCCGGGTCGAGGTCTTCGAGGTCGGCGGTAGGCACTTTCTCCACCAGTGACAGCGGCGCCCCTAAATGGCGCGCGATGGCGCGTACCTGATGCTTGACCAGGCCACTGAGCGGCGCCAGGTCGCAGGCGCCGTCGCCGAACTTGGTATAAAAGCCCATGACCGCCTCGGCTGCGTGGTCGGTCCCGATCACCAGGCCTGCGCGCGCGCCTGCGATGGTGTACTGGGCAACCATGCGCATCCTGGCCTTGATGTTACCCACCACGAAATCCACGAGCGTGGGCGAGCCGTTTTTCAACGCCTGCGTTTCGCCTGCCAGTGCCTTGACGGCCGGGGCAATGTCGATGGTATGCGTCTCGTCCGGCTTGATGACGTTCAGGCACGCCTGCGCATCATGTTCATCGTGCTGGACATGATAGGGCAGGCGCACGGCGATGAAGGTATAGCCCTTGTCACCGGTTTCATCACGCAACTCGTTGATGGCGCGCTGGGCGAGCAGGGCTGCGGTCAGCGAATCGACGCCGCCGCTGATGCCCAGTACCAGGGTCTTGAGCCTTGCATTGGCCAGGCAGTCCTTGATGAACGCTACCCGCCGGGTCACTTCGGCCTCAAGGGCGGCAGCGTCGGCGAACGGCGGTTGTACCTTGAGTGCCTGGGCAATCTCTTGCTGAACCGCTTGCATGGGGTTACTCCTTGCTGGGGACTTTGAAAACGTGACGTAGGTAGGTGACGAAGTTCTCGTCACGACACTGGGTCTTGGCCGCTTCGTCTGAAATCTTGGCCACCGGTGCGCCGTTGCAATCGGTCATCTTAAGCACGATGCTCATCGGCGTTACGCCCGGAATGTCGCAGGTCAGGTTGGTGCCGATACCGAAGCTTACGTTGATGCGACCGCGCAGGGCACGGAAGATTTCCAGCGCCCTGGGTAGGTTCAGCCCATCGGAGAACACCAGCGTCTTGGTCATCGGATCGATGCCCAGGTGCTGGTAGTGAGCAATGGCTTTCTCGGCCCAGAGCACAGGATCACCGGAGTCGTGGCGCAGCCCATCGAAGAGCTTGGCGAAGTACAGGTCGAAATCGCCCAGGAAAGCGTCCATGGTCACGCAGTCGGTCAAGGCGATGCCCAGCAACCCACGGTACTCACGCACCCAGCAATCGAGTGCGGCGATCTGGCTGTCGATCAACCGCGGGCCCAGCTGTTGATGGGCCATGATCCATTCATGAGCCATGGTGCCCAGCGGCTTGATGTCGAGTTTCCAGGCCAGGTCCACATTGCTGGTGCCGACGAAGCGGGCCGGGAAGTCATCGCGCAACACGCGCACCACGTCTTCCTGCACACGGCTGGAGAAACGCCGGCGGGTACCAAAGTCAGCGACCTGCATTTCGGCCAGTTCATCGGTGCTGGCGTTGGCGCGCAGCCAATCGAATTTACGGTAAAGCTGATCACGGGCATCGGCCAGGCGCATGTGCGGGTGCAGCGAACGGTTGCGCACCTCGCTGATGATGGCAAGCAGTGGCACCTCGAACAGGATCACATGTAGCCAGGGCCCTTTGAGGCGCAGCACCAGCTGACCGTCGTCGATACCCAGGTGCACGTAACGCAGGTTGAAGCGGAACAACCTCAGAAAGCGCAGGAAATCAGGCTTGAGAAAGCTGATGCGCTCCAGGAAGGCAAGTTGGCCGTTATCCAGCGTCAGTTCGGCAAGCTGCTCGAGTTGCTGGCGAATGTCGTGCAAGTAGGGGCGCAGGTCCTCGCCATTGCGGCAGCGAAATTCCCATTCGACATCGGCGTCAGGGTAGTTGTGGAGCACGCCCTGCATCATGGTGAGCTTGTAGAAATCGGTGTCGAGCAGGTTATGCACGATGCGCTCGGCGAATGCGCTCTCGCTCATCAGGGTGGCTCCAGAAACGGCAATAGGCGGTCATTGTGCCAGTCTTTGCCATGCCGATGTGATTGCGACGCCGGCGGTGAGGCAACGCAGCGCGAAACCCTTCGGAAGAATCTGAGTACGGTGTCGTACCGGCCAAACCGGACGGCGTTACGTCGCGTGCCGAGTGTAGTTACGGTGCGGGCTGTAGCAGTCACGCACCAGCGGTGTGCAGTTCGGTGACGTTAATTGTTACAGGTCGGTTGCCCATCGGCCGTGGGCCAGTTGCAATGCCCTGGCGGTACGGTTGCCCAGCGCCGCGATAATCGGTGTTACCTGAGTTGGGATAGACGGTTGCACGCTCAATAAAGAAACGGGCGGCCCCCGCCCGCCGCCCTCCGCACGGCGGTGTTTGGACATGATGCAAATCTAATGGCACGGCCCTTGCTCAGAGCACAGAGCTGGGCGTTGTAGTGCCAATCAAAAAAACTCTAGGAGCACCACCTCATGTCGCAGACGTTTTACAAGAAAGGTTTCCTGGCCCTGGCCGTCGCCACGGCCCTGGGTGTTTCTTCGTATGTACAGGCCGACGTCAAGATCGGTGTCGCAGGCCCGATGACCGGTGCCAACGCAGCGTTTGGCGAGCAATACATGAAAGGTGCGCAGGCAGCGGCCGACAAGATCAACGCAGCCGGGGGAGTCAATGGCGAGAAGATCGTGCTGGTCAAAGGCGATGACGCGTGCGAACCCAAGCAGGCCGTGTCTGTAGCGAACCGGCTGGTAGACCAGGACAAGGTCATTGGCGTGGTAGGGCATTTCTGCTCCTCCAATACCATTCCGGCATCCGAGGTGTACGACGAAGCAGGCGTCATTGCCATCACGCCAGGCTCGACCAACCCGCAGGTCACCGAGCGCGGGCTGTCGGCCATGTTCCGCATGTGCGGGCGTGACGACCAGCAGGGCGTCGTCGCCGGCAACTATATCGTCGATGTACTCAAGGGCCAGAAAGTAGCGGTGTTGCACGACAAGGACACCTACGGCCAGGGGCTGGCCGATGCGACCAAGGCACAGCTGGAAAAACGCGGCGTCAAGCCTGTGCTGTACGAGGGCCTGACCCGAGGCGAGAAAGACTTCAGCGCCATTGTGACCAAGATCCGCTCCACCGGCGCCGACGTGGTCTATTTCGGTGGCCTGCACCCTGAGGCCGGCCCCCTGGTACGCCAGCTGCGCGAGCAAGGGCTCAAGGACGTGAGGTTCATGTCCGATGACGGCATCGTCACCGACGAACTGGTGTCCACGGCAGGCGGGGCGCAGTACGTCGATGGCGTCTACATGACCTTCGGCGCCGATCCGCGTCAACTGCCCGACAGCAAGGCGGTGGTCGAGGAATTCCGTAAAGGCGGCACCGAGCCTGAAGGCTACACCCTTTACGCCTACGCCTCGTTGCAGGCACTGGCTGCAGCGTTCAACGGCGCCAAGTCCAACAAGGGCGAGGACGCGGCCAAGTGGTTGAAGGCCAACCCTGTGCAGACGGTGATGGGCGAGAAGAAGTGGGACAGCAAGGGTGACCTGACGGTGTCGGACTACGTGGTCTACCAGTGGGACAAGGACGGCAAGTACCACCAGCTGGAAAAACAACAATAACAACGGCTCCAGGGCCTTGGGGCGCGAGCCCCAGGGCCCGGCCCTGCGGTACCCGTCTTTATCCGAAGATCAGCACAGTGCTGCAGCGCCATGGCTGCCTGGTACCGGGCCCTGCGTGGGCAGCACTGGTGCGATCTCGATCAGGTGAGATTGCGTTATGGATGGTATTTTCCTGCAGCAACTGGTCAACGGCCTGACCCTCGGGTCGGTCTACGGCCTGATCGCCATCGGCTACACAATGGTCTATGGCATCATCGGCATGATCAACTTCGCGCACGGCGAGGTGTACATGATTTCCGCCTATCTGGCGGCGATCAGCCTGGCATTGCTGGCCTATTTCGGCGTCGAGTCCTTCCCCCTGCTGATGTTGGGCACCTTGTTGTTCACCATCGTGGTGACCGGGGTATATGGCTTCACCATCGAGCGTATCGCTTACAAACCCTTGCGCAACTCCACCCGCCTGGCGCCGCTCATCAGTGCCATCGGCATTTCCCTGATCCTGCAGAACTACGCGCAAATCAGCCAAGGTGCGCGGCAACAGGGGGTACCAACCCTGCTTGAAGGCGCCTGGCGCGTCGAGGTGGGCAGCGGCTTCGTGCAACTGACCTACACCAAGATCTTCATTCTGGTGGCGGCCTTCGTTGGCATGGGCCTGCTGACCTATGTGATCAAGTACACCAAGCTGGGGCGCATGTGCCGGGCCACTCAGCAGGACCGCAAGATGGCGTCGATCCTGGGTATCAACACCGACCGGGTGATTTCCTACGTGTTCGTCATCGGTGCCGTGATGGCGGCGCTGGCCGGCGTACTGATCACCATGAACTACGGCACCTTCGATTTCTATGCCGGTTTCATCATCGGCATCAAGGCCTTTACTGCCGCGGTGCTCGGCGGTATTGGCTCGCTGCCTGGCGCGATGCTTGGCGGCATCATCCTGGGCATCTCCGAATCGCTGTTCTCCGGGCTGATCAACTCGGACTACAAGGACGTCTTCAGCTTCTCGCTGCTGGTGCTGATCCTTATCTTCCGCCCCCAAGGCCTGCTGGGTCGCCCACTCGTGGCTAAGGTGTGACCATGTCCATTGCCAAATCCGTATCCGTTCCCCAAAAGACAGGCTTCGATCTCAAGCGCAGCGTAGTGGAAACCCTGGTGGCAGGGCTGCTGGCGCTCATCGTGTTCGGCCCGGTCGTCGGTGTGGTGCTCGACGGCTACAGCTTCAACGCCGAACCGCGGCGTGTGGCGTGGCTGGTCGGCGGTGTGATGCTTGGGCGCTTCCTGCTCAGCCTTTACCTGCAAACCGCTGCCGGCCGGCGCATGCTGCAAGGCTTCGACAATGGCGGCTCGGGCGTGCATGTGAACCCGCCCGACTACAAGTCGCGGCTGCGCTATATCATTCCTGCGCTCATCGTGATCGCCATCATCTTCCCGATCTTTGCCAACAAGTACTTGCTGACGGTGGTGATCCTTGGGCTGATTTACGTGCTGCTAGGTCTTGGCCTGAATATCGTGGTTGGCCTGGCCGGGCTGCTGGACCTGGGCTATGTCGCGTTCTATGCCATCGGTGCCTATGGCCTGGCGCTGGGCTACCAGTACCTGGGGCTTGGCTTCTGGAGCGTGCTGCCCTTGGCGGCCATTGCCGCAGCGCTGGCCGGGTGCATCCTGGGCTTTCCGGTGTTGCGCATGCACGGCGATTACCTGGCCATCGTTACCTTGGGCTTTGGCGAAATCATTCGCCTGGTGCTCAACAACTGGCTGTCGTTCACTGGCGGCCCCAACGGCATGCCGGCCCCGGCGCCGACGTTCCTCGGCCTGGAGTTCGGGCGGCGGGCCAAGGACGGGGGCGTGCCCATCCACGAGTTCATGGGTATCGATTACAACCCCAACCTCAAGTTCGTGTTCATCTACGCGGTACTGTTCCTGGTGGTGCTGGCCGTGCTGTACATCAAGCACCGGCTGACGCGCATGCCGGTAGGTCGCGCCTGGGAGGCCCTGCGCGAAGACGAGATTGCCTGCCGTTCCATGGGGCTCAACCATGTGCTGGTCAAGCTCTCGGCGTTCACCCTGGGCGCCTCGACGGCGGGGCTGGCGGGGGTGTTCTTCGCCACCTACCAAGGCTTCGTCAACCCGTCCTCGTTCACCTTCTTCGAGTCAGCGCTGATCCTGGCCATCGTGGTACTGGGCGGCATGGGTTCGACCGTCGGCGTGGTGATTGCCGCGTTCGTGCTCACCGTTGCGCCAGAACTGCTGCGCAGCTTCTCCGAGTACCGGGTGCTGCTGTTTGGCGTGCTAATGGTGCTGATGATGATCTGGCGACCGCGCGGGCTGATCCGCATCAGCCGGTCCGGTGTGACCCCGCGTAAAGGAGTGGCGCCATGAGCGACGACATCATTCTCTCGGTAGACCATCTGATGATGCAGTTCGGTGGCATCAAGGCGCTCAGCGATGTGAGCCTGAAAGTCAGGCGCAATCAAATCTTCGCCCTGATCGGCCCCAACGGCGCAGGCAAGACCACGGTGTTCAACTGCCTGACCGGCTTCTACAAGCCCAGTGGCGGGCGCATCGAGCTCAACGCGCGGGGTAGCCATACCAACGTCATCCAATTGCTGGGCGAACGCTTCCAGGCGGCGGACTTCGTCTCGCCATCACGGTTCGCCAGCCGGCTGTACTACAAGATGTTCGGCGGCACCCACTTGGTCAACCGGGCTGGTCTGGCCCGGACGTTTCAGAACATCCGGCTGTTCAAGGAAATGTCCGTCGTCGAGAACCTGCTGGTGGCCCAGCACATGTGGGTCAACCGCAACCTGTTGGCTGGCGTGCTCAACACCAAGGGGTATCGCAAGGCCGAGAGCGACGCGCTTGACCATGCGTTCTATTGGCTGGAGGTGGTGGACTTGGTCGACTGCGCCAACCGCCTGGCCGGCGAACTGTCCTACGGCCAGCAGCGACGCCTGGAAATCGCCCGTGCCATGTGCACCCGCCCGAAGGTGATCTGCCTGGACGAACCTGCCGCGGGCCTGAACCCCCAGGAAACCGAGGCGTTGAGCCGCATGGTGCGGGTCCTGCGCGACGAGCATGACATCACCGTGGTGCTGATCGAGCATGACATGGGCATGGTCATGAGCATTTCCGACCATATCGTCGTACTGGACCACGGCAACGTGATCGCCGAGGGCGCGCCCCAGGATATCCGCAACAACCCGACAGTGATCGCTGCCTATCTGGGTGCCGATGAAGAGGAGCTGATATGACTGCACCCATTCTGGAATTGAAGGACCTGGATGTATTCTACGGCCCCATCCAGGCCCTGAAGCAGGTGTCCATGCACATCGACGAAGGTGAGACGGTCAGCCTGATCGGTGCCAACGGGGCGGGTAAGTCCACCTTGTTGATGTCCATTTTCGGGCAACCTCGCGCCGCTTCCGGTCAGATCCTCTACCGGGGCACCGACATCACCCGCAAGTCCTCGCACTACATCGCCGCCAATGGCATCGCTCAGTCGCCGGAAGGGCGGCGGGTGTTCCCGGACATGAGTGTCGAAGAAAACCTGATGATGGGCACCATCCCCATCGGCGACAAGCATGCTGACGAGGACATGCAGCGGATGTATGCATTGTTTCCACGCCTCAAGGAGCGACGCAACCAGCGCGCCATGACCATGTCGGGGGGTGAGCAGCAGATGCTGGCCATCGCTCGCGCCTTGATGAGCCGGCCTCGACTGCTGCTTCTGGATGAGCCTTCGCTCGGGCTGGCGCCCATCGTCGTCAAGCAGATTTTCGCCACCCTGCGCGAGCTGGCCAAGACGGGCATGACCATCTTCCTGGTCGAGCAGAACGCCAACCATGCGTTGAAGCTGTCCGACCGGGCTTACGTGATGGTTAACGGGCAGATACGCATGACGGGTACGGGCCAGGAGTTGTTGGTCAATGAAGAGGTGCGCAGTGCTTATCTGGGCGGGCACTGAGCCCTGATGGTCGTCCAGCCTTGAGCCAATCGGGGCTGGTCAGCGCTCGAAAGCATCTTCCTGCACGTCTCAACAGGCCAGTCCTCATGTGGACAACTGCCATGACCTCGGGCTTATGCACAGGCGCGAGGCGACAGGGCATCCTCGGTTACCCACAACGTGATTTAGTCCACCATTCGTGTGGAGCTGCCTGTGGAAAACATGGTGGCACCTTTCTGCAAGCCAATGAATCAGAGGCTTCCATAGATTTGATCATTTTTTGACCATGGTCGTACTGGGTGATGCTATGCCTATCTGACTAGTACTTTTTAAGTGCGATGTCCTAAGGTCAGATGTCTGTGGATAAAATTGTGGAAAAGCATTGGACAGACGTCTGGAAGCAGCGTGGGGCGAAGGATCTGGCCCTAGTGAAAAAGTCAGACGAGACCGTGGTTCGCTGAAAGGGTTCCGCTGGGTGCGGCAGTTGCCCCCAATTGGCGGGGAAAGGCTTGTGGATAAGGTGCGCATAGGTGGCTGCAGCCCAGTGCATACGCGGCCTTCAGCGGTGTGGTCAAAAAACGATCAGCGCGTATGGCGACTTGCCCGGCGCATCGAGCACGGGCATGCTTCGGGTTAACCCAGGATCTCTTACGTGAGGAACACTGCATGACTTCGACCGTCTTCATCACAGGCGCCACGTCCGGCTTTGGCGAGGCCACTGCCCGCCGGTTTGCCGAGGCGGGCTGGAAGCTGGTGCTCACTGGGCGCCGCAAGGACCGTCTGGATGCCTTGTGTGCCGAATTGTCAGCGCAAACCGAGGTCCATGGCCTGGTGCTGGATGTGCGTGATCGCCAGGCGATGGAACAGGCCATCGCCAACTTGCCAGCGGGTTTCGACACGCTTCGCGGGCTGGTCAACAACGCCGGGTTGGCGCTGGGGGTGGACGCGGCACAGAATTGCAGCCTCGACGACTGGGAAACCATGGTCGATACCAACATCAAGGGGCTGATCTACACCACGCGCTTGCTGCTGCCGCGCTTGATTGCCCACGGGCGGGGGGCGTCCATCCTGAACGTGGGGTCGGTGGCGGGTAATTATCCCTATCCGGGCAGTAACGTATATGGCGGTACCAAGGCGTTTGTCGGCCAGTTCTCGTTGAGCTTGCGCTGCGACTTGCGCGGCACTAGCGTGCGGGTGAGCAACATCGAGCCTGGCTTGTGCGAGAGCGAGTTCTCGTTGGTACGTTTTGGCGGTGACCAGGCCAAGTACGATGCTACCTACGCGGGTGCCGAGCCGATTCAGCCACAGGACATTGCCGAGACCATCTTCTGGATCCTCAACCAGCCGGCGCATATCAACATCAACAGCCTGGAACTGATGCCGGTAAGCCAGGACTGGGCTGGGTTCTCCATTGATCGCTCGGCGAAGGGGTGATTTGGGGTCTTTGTCGGTGGGAATGATCTCGTCAACTGGCGAGTTCCCCGCGCAACCCTGCCGTAATCGGGCGTGCTGTACGCGAACCTGAAAGGCCGTTGCCGTTGCCG
>NZ_JBJJMO010000092.1:0-12631 GCF_046231935.1 Pseudomonas sp. KCJK9111
AAACTGCCTCAGCGCCTCCCGCATCGACTGACAAAATCCATCGAAGCAGGAATGCGTTTCGCGTTCTCAATCGAGTCAGGAAACCGTATTCCAGGCAAGCTCTCACTCAAGCGCCATTGATCAAATTTTGACCGGGCCATTTTTGGCCCGATTGGGCCAAAAATGGCCGGGTCAATTTCCTCTATTTTCAATAACTTAGATAACACCGAGCCAAAAATGGCCCGACACCCCTGAATTCCCCGCGTTTTATCTCGCCGAATACGCCTTACCAAAAACATCCAAGCACCCGCCACCCCAGTAAATTCGCGGGTTTCAGCGATTTCTCCGAATCAAAGCAAATGTTGGCATGCCCCCTGCAATGTCGTCATCGTCCCCGCATGGGACGGAATCAACGGCCGCTGCAGCCCTCTCGACGACATAAGCAATCCGTCATGTCCACACCCGCCTATATCTCCATCACCGGCAAAACCCAGGGCAACATCACCCAGGGCGCTTTCACCTCCGACTCGGTCGGCAACATCTATCAGGAAGGTCACGAAGACCAGATCCTGGTCCAGGAAATCAAGCACCGCTTCACCACCCCCACCGACCCGCAAAGCGGCCAGCCGTCCGGCCAGCGCGTGCACAAGCCCTTCGTCTTCACCTGCGCGCTGAACAAGGCCATCCCGCTGCTGTACCAGGCTCTGGCCACCGGCGAGACCCTGAGCAAGGTCGAAACCCAGTGGTTCCGCACCTCGGTCGAGGGCAAGCAGGAACACTTCTTCACCACCCTGCTCGAAGACGCCACCATCGCCGATATCAACACCGTGCTGCCGCACGCTCAGGACAGCAGCAAGTCTGGCTACACCCAACTGATCGAAATCAGCCTGGCTTACCGCAGATCACCTGGACTCATGCCGTGGCCGGCACCGAGGCCTTCGACGACTGGCGCAAGCCTGTCGCCTGATAAGCGAACCGCCGTTGCCGGCCACCGCCAGCAGCGGTTTCTCTTTGCCCACGGACAGCCGGATATCTCATTCCGGCCCGCAAGGAGCACACCATGCCGCGTCAATCCGACTTGCGCTTCACCGTCACCGCTCCAGCGGGCGACTTCGAGGTAGCCGCCTTCACCCTCGACGAAGCCCTCTCCGAGCCCTTCCAACTTCACCTGGAACTGAGCAGCTTCGATCCGGCCATCGACTTCGCCCTGCTCCTCGACCAGCCGCTGACCCTGCACATCGCCCAGAGCGGCACCGTGCGCCACGTCCACGGCCTGGTCAGCACCTTCGAGCAGGCCGACACCGGCCACCGCCGCACCCGTTACCGTGCAGTTGTCGAGCCCGCCCTGGCCCGTCTGGGCCTGTGCTCGGACTGGCGCATCTTCCAGGCCCTGTCCGTACCCCAGATCATCGAGCAGGTTCTCAAGCAGCAGCACATCACCGACATCGAGATCGTCTCCACCCGCGAGCACCTGCCGCGCGAGTACTGCGTACAGGCCGGCGAGACCGACCTCGATTTCGTCGAACGCCTCGCCGCCGAGGAAGGCTTCTACTACGCCTTCGAGCACCGTGCCGACGGCCACCGCCTGATCGTCAGTGATCGCCTTTATAGTCACGGCGCCATCGACGGCGACCCTGTCACCTACAACCCCAGTGCGGGTGGTGACCAGCCCGCTCCGGCCTTGCGTCGCTTCACCTACACCGAGCAGGTGCGCACCGCCCGCCAGACCCAGCGCGACTACACCTTCACCTACCCGCGCTACAACCAGCAGCACACCACCGACGGCCCCGAGCTCGACCACCAGCACCGCGACTACGAACGCTATGACTACCCTGGCCGCTACAAGCGGGACGAGGCCGGCAAGCCCTTCACCCAAACCCGCCTGCTCGCGCTGCGCGGCGATGCCCGCCTGGCCCGGGTCGAGGGCGACGATGCCCGTCTGCTGCCCGGCCCGGCCTTTCAGCTCACCGGCCACCCCCGCGAGGACATGAACCGTGGCTGGCGCACCCTGCGTTTGCACCACGAAGGTGTGCAGACCACCAGCCAGCAAGAAGAGGCCGCCGACGCCGAACAGGGCACCCGCTACCACTTCAGCGCCGAGTTGCTGGATCTCCACACCCAATGGTGCGCCCCGCTGCCAGCCAAGCCACGTATCGACGGCCCACATATTGCCACCGTAGTAGGCCCCAAGGACGAAGAGATTTACTGCGACGAGTTCGGTCGGGTGAAAGTCCAATTTCCCTGGGATCGCCTGGCAGTAGGCGACGAACACAGTTCCTGCTGGATTCGCGTTGCCCAGAACTGGGCCGGCGCCGCCTGGGGCCATATCGCCATCCCACGCATCGGCCAGGAAGTCATCGTCGATTTCCTCGACGGTGATTGCGACCAGCCCATCATCACTGGCCGAACCTATCCGGCCACCCATCCCACGCCCTACGAGCTACCGCGGCACAAGACGCGGATGACCATCAAGAGCCAGACCCACAAGGGCCAGGGCTTCAACGAACTGCGCTTCGAGGACGAGCATGGCCAGGAAGAAATCTTCATCCATGCACAGAAGGATCAGAACATCCGCGTCGGCAACGACGAAACCATCGTCGTCGGCCGCGACCGCAGCGAACAGGTGGAGCACGATGAAACCGTCACCATCGGCCATGACCGCAAGGAGACGGTAGGCAACGACGAGCAGGTGACCATCGGCCAGGACCGCCGCCATGCCATTGGCCAGGACAACTACCTGAACATCGCCCGTAACCACAACATCCAGACGGGCAAGGATCGCATCGAAGAGGTCGGCAACGACCGGCGCGACAAAACCACCGCAGACCACTGGATCGAGATCGGCGGACACCTGTACCAGAAGGTCGAAGGCCGCGTCGAGTTGCAGGCCGGCCAGGCCATCGTCCACAAGACCCAGGTATACGAAATCCAGGCATCTGAGGCCGTGGTACTCAAGGCCCCTGGCGGCACCCTGCGCATCGACGGCTCCGGCATCACCCTCAATGGCGTATCACTCCAGTTCAATGGGCCACTTGCGTTGCAAACGAATGGTTCGGGCCACTCCATTACCGCCAGCGGCGTGCCGACCCCGAGCGATCCGGTTTGCGTCAGTTGTTTGCTCAAGGCCATCGCCGAAGGGCGCAGTGTCGTTCGCATGGAGGGCATATGAGCAAACATTCCGCCGCAACCCTGATCATTGACGAGCTGCGCGAGTCCCCAGCCTATCGCTTGGCCGGCCTGGTCGAAATGTCCCGACTGGAGCCAGCCGAACGCAGTGCGCTGCAAGAAACGCACAGGGGAAACGCCTGGCCCCTGTTGCAACAACCGGAGCTCACCAACCTGCGCGAAATCGGCCCCTGGCTGTTCGGCACAAAGCCCGATGCCGACCTGCAAGGTCAGTCCGACTTCTACAGCGCCCTGGGCCGGACAGCGGGTGATGCTCTCTGTGGCTGGATCGTCAGTGCCCTCCCTCCCGCCAGGCTGGCAGAGCACCTGAGCAAGGCCGCCGTGGTCGAAGGGCCGGATGATGCCAGCTACATGCTTCGCTATCACACCGAGCACGCTCTGCCCATCCTGCATGCCCGCCATGACCTGCCCGGTATCGCCGAATGGCTGGCGCCGATCCGCAGCTGGTGGGTCGCCCTGGCGCACCCGCAACACAGAGCCTGGCGACGCCTCTCCGGCTACGACAAGCCGGAACACCTGCATGTGCCGCCCATCCGGATTGACCAGGACTGCTGGGACATGCTGGCGGGAGACCCGCTGCTCTACCGCCTGGCGGATCAGCTCAAGGCGCCACTGCAAGCCGTGGGTGCCAAAGAGAACTGCCAGAGCACACGGCTTGGCCTGGTTCGCCAATACCTGGAGCAGGCCCGCCAACACGGCCTTACCCGCCAGGCCGACCTTGTTGACTACGTCACCCTCATGGCCCTTAAAGGGCCGGCCCTGCACAACACACCAGCCTGGCAGCAAGCCCTGAACGACGCCCTCAACCACGGGCGGCCGCTCGCCGAAGCCCTTCAGGCGCGTACGCGCCAGCGGATATACTGAGGAACCCCCATGTACGGTTGGAAAGAAACCTTCGAACAGTGTGCAGAGAACCGCAGCCAGCTGGAGCAGCTCTTTAGCCCAGGGCCGGCCGTCAGTTGCACCCGCACCTTCGCCATCCTGCCGCTGCGCTACGGCGTGGTCTGCGGCAGCGCCGCGCAACGCCGCGCACTTCCTGAGTTGCCACCGCACCTGTGCCGCCCCCACCAGGTCGGTGAACTGAGCGAAGCCAGCTACGCCATCCGCCCGTTGCGTGAAGGCTTCCTCTACGTGCTGATCAAGCGCGCCAGCACCGGCCAGTACGCCTGGCACAGCCAGTACCGTATCTCGCCTCTCGGCACGCTTGACTTCATCGACCCGGACAAGCCCTGGGATACCCTGGCGTCACTCAACCCCCTGGAAGCCATCAGGAGCATGACCTGGCTGTTCAAGATCCACGACCTCGACGACGTTCAGGATCTGCGCCTGCTCTACAGCCCCGACCCGCTGACCCAGGACACCCTGCGCAAGTACCGGATACTGCAGCTCTACCGGGATACGCTGGCGTCCATCGACATCGCCAGTTGCGCCAGCGAGACCCCATCCGAGGCACTCCCCCATGTCCTCACCTACGAGCGGCTCGACCTGATCGCCGACTTCGCGGCGCAGCACCAGGGCGCACTCAAGACACTGATCCAGGCCCAGCCGTTCAATGGCGCGAACGTCCCAGTGATGGCTGCCCGCGCGGAAATGATGCCCACGGCGAACAAGCCGCAGCATCGCGGGGTGGCCATCGTGGCGGACGACGCCATCGGCATCACCCAGGAACTCAACGCCTGGCGCAATGCCAGCCTGGAACCCCTGGACGCCTTCATGCAGCGCACCGACGCCGAAGGCCTGGACAACCAGCGCAAGTTCACCATCGCCTTCGCCATCGAGAATATCCGCAAGGCGCTGGCCGAGCAGGCCGAACACAGCTACACCCAGCACCAGAACACCCTCGGCGTCACCTATACGTCCTCCGAGTACTCGCAGAACAACGCCCAGGTCGTGATGATGTCGCGCGGCAACATGCGCTCGTTCCGCAACCCCGAGCATCAGCAGCAGGTGCAGCAGGCTGAAATCCGCCAGGCGCGGGAGCGGAGCTGGGAAGACTACGCCCCCTACATCGACGAAGGCATGCGCCAGGACTACCTGCGCGATTACCGGGCCGTGGTCGAGGCCGTCGACCAGGCCAGGGATGCCCGCGCCGCCGACCACCTGCTGTGGCTGCAGAGCGAAGCATTGCTCGATGCCCTGGCCCGCTATGACCGCAACGACCTGGAACAGGGGCTGCTGTTCGAGACCCAGATGGCCAAGGCCATCGTCGGCATGAACGCCACCCGCGTCGGCGATGCGCTGCTGACGCGCTGGAGCGAACAGGGTATCTCCAACGACAACCTGGTCTGGCGCTCGCTGGCACAGAACCAGGAATCGGCCGAAGACGAACTGAACACGCTGTTTGGCGAACGTACCGGCCTGATGCTGGGGCTGCTCGACGAAGCCCAACTGCAGGAACGCCTCAAGGGCCTGACCGACATCTACACCGCCAGCCTGGCCCTGGTCGAAGAACTGGCCGCCGTAACCACCTCCGGCCCGCCGGCCGACCGCCTCGCCGGGGGCGCGCTGCTGGTCAGCACCCTGGGCAGCCGGCTGTTCCAGAACCGCCTGGCAAGCGCCCTGGACAAGCCGGCCAACTGGCTGCTGGCCAATGCGCTGCAGGCGCGCCTGGGGCGCTTCGCGCAGCATTTCCACCTGGAGACGCGGGGTGGCACCGCGTTGAGCCAGGGCGCCACCCGGCGCCTGGATCGCTCGACGGCCAGCAGCTTCGACCAGGCCCTGCGCGCCGGCATCAAGGGGCCGATGACCGAGGTGCGCATCGGCAGCCTGGTGGCGGTGCTGGAAGTCTGGAACCTGATGGTCAAGGCCGATGCGGCCGACAAACAGAGCCGGGAGTACATCGAGATCGCCGCGGCAATGATCGGAGTATCGGCAGCGGCACTGGAATTGGGAGCGACGGCGGCGGGCTTTGCCGAAAGGAGCGGCAGTGCAGCCGTCCAGCAGGCGGGCAAAATGTTCAGGGGTGGCTTACGGCTGGGAGCAGGCACACTGGCAGGCGTGGCGGCGTCGGTGGGGGCTTGGTATGACTACACCGATTTCTGGGAAAATGCTAAGAATGAAAATACATCTATCGACTATCTATACTTTCTTCGTGCAACAGCACAAACCGGTGTTGCCAGCTTGTCACTTGCGATTGGCCTCGCCTCATCCGGTCCCTTCCTTGAGTATATGATCAAGCGGCATGGTAGTAGCGCCTTTATGAGCTCAACGCTTAAGGTGGGTGTTAATACCTCGAAATTCCTGGCGGCCCGCATGGTCTTCATGCTCCGTGTCTTCTTCGGCCTGAATCTTCTCACTTTCGCCATTACGGCTGGTCTGATGTACTTCGTGCCCAACGACCTCCAGCGCTACCTGAGCCACAGCACCTTCCGCAAGGATCGCAGCAAGGGCATCGCTGATACGGAAGAGAAGGAGATCGAGATCATGCAACGCGCCGTGGGGAGTACGCTCTGATGTATCTGTTCGAGTGGGGATTTCATTGGGGAAAGAGCCTTTCTTCTTATGAGGAAAGGCTGGAGGAAGCAAAGAATCAGCAGCGTCAGCCGGGGCAACCCGAACTGAACGCCCCGGAAAGCGTTCAGGAGTCGGTATCGAAGTCGGTTTACGATAACGAGTCGCTCTATGCCTACAACGATACTTATATCGATGTGCGCACACCTAACGATGAAAAGCGCGGCTTAATCACACTGGCCGCAGGCGGCACCGGCAGCATGTTAATGTGGGGAGCACTTGCTGCATTCTGGCTGGCCATTAGTCGACTATACGACTCTTCCTCCGGCTCTCCAGGACTTGAGTTCTATATATTCGGGTTGATCTTGACACCAGCCACCGGAGTCCTTGCTCTTTACTTTTACTTTAAATACGCCTTTCGCTTCCTATTCCTCGAAGCCTTCACCGCCCGCCGCCTGATCATTCGTTTCAACCGCATTACCCGCAAGGTCTACCTGCTGCGTCCCAACCTTATCGGCGGCACCCGCATCATGGATTGGGACAAGACCCAGATCATCGTCGAAAAGAACATGACCGAACTCGAAGGCACAGGCGGTTTTGTGTGGCTCAGTTGGGACAAAGGCGACGGCACCGATCTCGAAGGCAATCCCACTGATGACATAGAGGTTGCCTTCGTCGGCAAACCCACCCGCAACGCCAGCGAACTGCTGGCATTCTGGGAATATATCCGCCGCTATATGGAAGACGGCCCCGCCGCCGCCCCGGCGCCCGAAAAACTCATTCCCAAATTCCCCTGGCCCTGGCTGTCCCTCAAGGCCGCCTGGGGCCTGGACACCCGCTTCCTGCGCAACAGCGCCCTGTGGGTGTTCGTGCTGCTCAACATCCTGATGCTGCCGCTGATCCTGATCCACGCCTTCGGCCACTGGCTGTCCCTGCTGCTGTGCTACGAGCCGCGCTTCCCCCGCGTGATCGAGGAAGCCGGGCGGGCATCGGCGCAAGCTGAAACATAGAGAGCGAACCAATACCATGCAAATTCCAACGTGGGAGCAATTCTCCGCTGTAATCGCCGCCCCCGGCGACGAGCAGGCACATGCCGTGCGCGAAGCCTTTATCCAGCAGTTCAACGAGCGCGCGGGGGATCAGGCGGCATCGTCAGCAGACGATTACGTGAACGCCTTGATCACAAGTTATGGCTACTTCCTGGATTTCAACGAAAGCACCTTCGGTATCGTCGAGTGGCTGGAAGAAAAGCTGGGTAGTGCCTCACCGCCGATTGCGATGATGATGGCGATACGGTGAAAGTGCGCTTTGCAGGCGAGGAGATCGTGCAGTCTTACCACCACATGGGAGACGATGAGTTCGAGCAGGATCTGGCGCAGCTTGAACACCTGTTGGGTGACCAGTACTTTTTCGTCTACCGCTATCTGGGCGACGGGTGCTTCAGCGATACCTTGGAGTTGCTGCTGGTGTCCGCCAGCGATTGGCGTCGGGCTGAAACGGTTTATGGCCAGTCCCGGGTAGCAGCCTACTTCAAGCGCTATGTCAGCGAGGCGCCACCCCCTGTAGCGAACGATGCACCTTCCGTTACTGCAGGCACTCCATCACCTGCCAGTCTGGGGCAGACGTCCGCCAGCAACAGGGCACCCAATGAAGAAGAAAGCGAGTGGGGCACGTTCTATCGGCTCAGAGGCAAGATGTTCCTCTGGGTCATTCTGCCAGTGCTGGTTGCGTTTGCTCTCAGCGTCGGGTGGGGGCTGCTGAAGGGCAATACCTTGCAGCCCCTGCAGCCAAAAGGCTGCAAGAACGTGGACAACGTTTTCCGCAACCTACCCGCAGAACAAGCGGAACCCCTGAAAGAACAGATGCGCCAGCAGCTCGGTTGCAAGAGCGAATAAAACTGCACGGTGCCGTGCACCGAAGGAGAGAAAAATGTCAGGACGCGGCGCGATTCGCCTGGGAGACAGTCATTCCGGCGGCGGCACGATGATCGAGGCCAGCGGCTTTCCCGTGGACGGCATCCCGCAGTGCCTACTCGGCGACAAGGCGCAATGTCCGAAATGCAAGGGCACCTACCCGCTGGTCTCGGGCGGTGACGGCACGGCCATCCAGAATGGCCGTCCCATGGTGTTCGAGCCCGCGCAGCTCGCCTGCGGCTGCACTGTCTCATCATCCTGTGCAGAGCACTACAACAAAGCATAACCGGCTGCTAGAGGAGAGCTTCTACTATGACAACCCACCCCACCCAGGCGAGGCACTGCGCCTTGATGTGCTTCCGGCGCTGGGCATGAATCTCGATGCCCTGGCAGCGCACCTGGGCTATTCAAGCCGTCAGTTGCGGTCGGTACTCAATGGCCGGACGCCTATCCATGCCGACCCGGCCCACCGACTGGAGCTGGCCGGTCTGGGCACAGCACGCCAGTATCTGGCCGAACAGCAGGCCTGGTCGCTCTGGCAAGCCCGGCAGCGCCCGCATCCGCCCATCGCGCCGCTGTACACCCCGCAATACACGTGACAGGCAGGCCCACGGTCGTCAGTTGCCGGCAATGCGGTGACGCCACAGAACGCATTGTCGCCTGACACCCGTTCAGGTCTCCGGTGAGATAGGAACACCGGCCAACCAGCCCCCGACACCGGAGAAATGCTCATGACGATCCCGCAAACGCCTGCACACACGCACAACACCCAGTTCGCCACCCCGACCGCCCTGATGCTCGATGCCCGCCTCACGCCACTGGAGCGCAATGGCTGGCAGATGCTGCGCATGCTGCGTGCCCCTGACGGCATCAGTTCGCTTGCCAGCCTCGGGCAGTTGCGCCGCTACCTCACCTCTATTCCGCTCGGCCAGAAAGCCGGCCATGAAACGACTTGGCGCGTCCTGGTGGTACTGCGCCTGACTGGCTGGATCAGCCTGGCCGGTCAGCAGCGCGACCCGCTGACCGGCCATGTCCTGAGCGAGCAGTATCAAGTGCATGACCATTCACACCGCTTCGCCCAGGCCTGCGCCCTTGCCCCGACGCTGCCGCAGTTGCTGCGCGAGGCCACGGGGAACAACCAGGTGGCGCGTGTGGCCGCGCATATCCAGGCCGCACAGGCAAACGCCTCGTCCGGCGGTGATGACTCCGACGACGCAGGCCCGACGACTCCGAGGGCTTCCGACGAATCCACGACCGCACCGTCGCCGGAACACCCGGCCGACATCCCGTCTGCTCAGTGCACTTCGGTTCCGCCACAGAACACGACGATGGCTGCCGTAACGGAAGGTGCCGACCCTACGTATAGCATGTATAAGTATAAAAAACGTACGTACCGCGCGCGCGAAGAGGGGGCTGGGGATAACCCGCCTGCATTGCCTCCCTGCCTGGGC
The DNA here is from genome assembly GCF_046231935.1 of Pseudomonas sp. KCJK9111. NCBI lineage: Bacteria > Pseudomonadati > Pseudomonadota > Gammaproteobacteria > Pseudomonadales > Pseudomonadaceae > Pseudomonas > Pseudomonas sp. KCJK9111. The sequence continues at coordinate 9,980 of NZ_JBJJMO010000092.1, forward strand.
CGGCTTGCCCCACGGCAGCAGCATGATGTGGTCGTGGCCTTGCGGCGCCTGCCCGAGGCTCAGCGCCAGGATGTGCTCGACGAGCTGCAGGCCCGCAGCCAGAGCGGCACAGTGCACAACGTGATCGCCTATTTCTTCGGGTTGATCAAGCGGGTGCTGGCCGGGGAGTTCCGCTTTTGGGCTGGCCGCAAGCTGCGCCAGCCTGCCTGTCCGGCCGTTGCGGCAAAACCCGCCGTCACCCCGCCTCCATCCTCAACGCCAGCCCCCGAGTTCAAGCCCGCCGACCCGGAGTTGGTCAGGGCGCACATTGCCAACATCCGCAACATGTTGAACAGGCCTGCGAATGCCGGCGAGCTGACCACCCGCTTTCTGCAGGGCAAGGGATGGCGGCCCGGGTCTGCATGACGGTTCGGCGATCCGGTGGTTGCAGTCAGCGCGGCTGCCCCATCCACTGCAAGCTGCCTGAGCCGTCAGGACGGCCTCTGTCCTGGCGGATCAGGCAGCCGACAAGGCCGCAGGCCGCGTCAGTGGCGAAGCGCGCAGGCGGCATGCCGTGGCTGCTGCAGATGGCAGGAAGGCGTTGCCTCTACCGCGTCGGCCAAGGTCATTTCCTGCGCCAGAACGACCTCCGGGGCCTGCTGGTGTCGTCACTGCACACCGCAGTGACGACACCGCGAACCGCCGCAACAATACGGGCTGGGGCAGCATCCTATTGTCGCTGTCGCACATGATGATGCCCCGCGATACTGACCCCGCACTGACCTGCCGGCAGGTGTAATGCCGGACATGCTGGCGTAGCGTCCATGCGCCGTCATTGCGCAGCCGTACCCATCCGGCCACCCAAAGGCACCGGCTTCTGCAAGTGCCTGTCCGCAAGGATGAAGCCACCCCAGGCGCGCCAGGCCCATTTGCGCATCGCCCCTGCCACAGGGTGAGCCACTTTTATCTCCCAGCCATTCGGCGTCGTCCCATCCGCCGCAGCGTCCTGCTGCCTGTCTGTCCCATGCCCGCTGTCGTCATCAGCCGAGAGCTTTCCTTTATCCCATCCACAGGAGGTTTATCCATGCACTACGCACGATGACATGCCGCCCGGCCTTCCCACAGGAAGCAAGGTGGACGCCTCATGCCGAGGCAAGGGGTGCGCTGAGCACCCAGCCCTTCGCCCTTCGGGGATCTCGCGATAGCGAGTTGGCAACAACACTAACCGATCAAGTTCTCAGCATGACGCGACACCCGGCACACAGGAGGCAGACGATGGACGATTTGACCTGGACGCTGAAACAGCTGTGCCGACGCAACCGTGACGGCAGCTTTGCCACGCAGGCTGACCGGCAGCGCTCGCTGACGCTGATGGCCCGCCAGTTGCGTGATGCCGGGTTCAACCAGATGCAGGCCCGTTCGCTCAAGGGCAATCACGTCAATACGCTGCTCAACCAGTGGCAGGCACAGGGGCTCTCGACCGGAACCCTGAAGAACCGCCTGAGTCACTTGCGCTGGTGGGCCGAGAAAATCGGCAAGGCCGGCCTGCTACCTGCCGACAATCGCCAGCTCGGCATTCCCGAGCCGAAGTACAGCAGCAACCAGAGCAAGGCGCAGACTCTGGACGAACGCCTGGATGCCATCCGCGATCCGCACGTGCAGATGAGCCTGCGCCTGCAAGCCGCCTTCGGGCTGCGCCGCCAGGAGTGCATCAAGTTCCAGCCGACCTGGGCCGACCGGGGCGATCACATCGCGCTCAAAGGCTCATGGACGAAAGGCGGCAAACCGCGCAGCGTCCCCATTACGACGCCGCAGCAACGGGCGGTGCTCGATGCGGCGCGGACACTGGCTAGCCTCGTCGCATCCACAGTTCATACGCCAGGCCTGAGAGCATGAAGTAGGCCCCGCCAAGCAGCATGATCAGCAGCACAACGCCGCCGGCCCGTGCGGAAAACCGGGTATACCGCGCCAAGGCAAACCAGACCGAAGACAGTGCACCGCTGGCCCGCTGATTCATCAAGGCGAGGTAATGCAGTGACCGAAGCGCCGCAGCAAGCGTTGCGCCAACCCCCATCACGACTCCGAAGAGCTGGGACAGTATCCAAATCCGATGCTCGTCCTCCAGTACATCAAAATAGTAATCGATAATCCCGTAGCGGAAAGCAGCCTCACGGGCGCCGGCAATAATGCCTGCCTGCGCCAGTTCGGTCAGGTAGATAGAGGCGCCCACTGCAACCAGGGGCGTGAAGATGTACCAGCCCCATTCCGCGCTGTTGTATTGCCCCCGGATGGCAGAGGCCAAACCAGCCGCCAGGATAAACGCCGTGCAGGAAAACACCCCACTCAGCCAATAGTGCAGGATTTCACTGGCGTAACGGCTATACCCCCAGATGACAACGGCCACGACAATGAACAGAGCGCCAAGGTAAGCCCATACGTCGTCCGAAGAAGAGGATGTTCCCCGGCTTTGATTCACCACGACCGTTTGTCTGAAGGTGATAACGGTCTGCTGCACTGTGACAGGTGCCGCAGGCGAAGGGGTGTTGTTGAATCCGCCAAATAGCAGCCCCAATATGGCGCCGATAAGTGGGGATATAACAGCGCTTTGTACAAGCGGGTTATTTATCCAGGCAATAAACGCGTCCAATCAATGCTCCTTTACATGCTCACATG
>NZ_JBJJMO010000093.1:0-12532 GCF_046231935.1 Pseudomonas sp. KCJK9111
TTGCCTGGGCGTCGGATCGGCCGCGACGAGCCGCAAAGCGGCCCCAGATGTCGACGCCGCTGCTCATGTTGCCTGGGCTGCCGCGTAGTCCCTTGTGGCCAGTCCGGCGTCCCGGCAAGGCCGCTCCCAGGCATTTCATCGCGTATTCCCGTACTTCACCGCTTACCCAAAATCGTCCCCAGCATTTCCGGCCGTGGCGCCCCTTGCTGGCTATGCACCTTGCCTTCCCTGTCCTGATAGAAGATCGCAGGGGTGGCCTGCAGGCCCATCTCCTGCATCAGGGCCATGTTGGCGGCGAGCTTTTGCTGCACCTCGGCCGGCACCTTGTCCAAGGCCTTGAGGGTGCTGCCCTTGCCGGCTTTCTCATGCTGCTGCAGGGCCTTGGCGGGGTCCTTCGCGGCGAGCAGTGCTGCCGACTTGCCTGGGCTGTCCTCACGGATGATACCGACCATGATGTGGCGCAGCTGCACCTTGCCCGATTCCACCCATGGCCGGGCCTGTTCCCAGAACATGTTGCAATACGGGCAGTTGGGGTCGCTGAACAGGTAGACCTTGCGCGGTGCATCGGCCTTGCCGTCGGCGATCCAGGCAGACTTTTCCATCTTTTGCCAGAACGCCTGGGTCATGGGGCCGTACACCAGCTTCTCCAGCGGGGCGGCGCTCAGGTCCTGGCCCTGCTCGTCGAACAGGCTGCCCACCAGCACGTGCTTGCCGTCAGGCGTGAGGTACAGGGCCAGGGGGTTGTTCTGGTACTCGGCGGCGTAGCCGCGCAGGCCGTTGGGCGCATCGAAGCTGCCCTTGATCACGGCGCCCTTGCTTTGCAATTGCTGGACCGCCTTGGGCAGGTCTTCGGCATGCAGGGCAGGGCTGGCAAGCAAGCAAACGGTGAGCGGGAGGAGTGCAGGCAGTCGCATGGTCAATGTCCTTGTGCGGCAGGTTCGGGCGTGGTGGCCCGTTCGTAGGATTTCAGGGCGTGACGCAGGCTGGCGCGCGACAGCTCGCCCAAGTGGCTGCCGAGCAGGCGCCCGCCCTCGTCGTAGAACAGGGTGGTAGGCAGGGCCATGGAGCCGACGCGCTGGGCCAGCAGGCCAGTGCCGTCGAACAGCACGTGGGTCAGGCTCAAGCCGGTGGTGGCCAGGAACGTGCTGACGTTTTCAGGGGTCTCGCCCTGGTTGACGAACAGGAACGTCACATGGGGATACTCGCCTTGCGCCTGTTGCAGCACAGGCATTTCCCGACGGCAGGGCGGGCACCAGGTTGCCCAGATGTTGATCACCAGCGGCTTGCCCCGATAGCTTTGCAACGCCACCGACTCGCCTGCAGCGTCGCGTAGGGTGATCGCAGGCAGTTCGGTCCCCTTGCTGTACAGGTGGCTACCAAAGCTGGCCAACCCCCAGAACAAGGCGCCGCTGAACAGCGCCCAGCCCAATGGCCTGCGCAGGCCAGGGCGCCGCCAGCCTTGCCACACAGCGGCCAGGCTGATGCCCACAAGCCCAGGCCAGAGCAGAAAACCGCCGTCGCGGATATCGATGATCTGCAGCAGATCGCCTCGGTACATCGACCAGTACGCCACGACAAAACCGATCCGCGCGCACAACAGGCCGATCAGAAACAGATTGAACAGCGCGGACTCGGGGCTCTCGCCGCCACGCCGTGCCACCCACCAGCCAACCACGCTGGCGATGCCCAGGGCACACAGCAGCACCAGATGGTTCAGGGCCATGGTCAGTGGTCCCAGGGTCACGGTCAGCATCAGCCCTGGCTCCGGGTAAGGGTCCACTGTTGCACGAAGGTGGCGGCATCCACTTCTCCGGTGATGCGCCTTGCCCGCCGCTCCTGGCCTTCTGGCCCAAGCCAGATCAGGGTAGGCGGACCAGGCACCTGGTAACGCTGCAACAGCGCCTTGCTGGCCGGCGTATCGGTGGTCACGTCCAGGCGCAGCAGGTGCACGCCGGCCAGTTCGGCCTGGACGTCGCTGCGGCTGAAGACCTGCGTTTCCATGACCTTGCACGCCACGCACCAGTCGGCGTAGTAATCGAGCAGTACCCACTGGTTACGGCCTTTGGCCGCGTCCAGTTCCCGTTGCAACGCCTCGGGCGTGCTCACGGTGACGAAGGCATCGTGGGCAGGCGAGGCGGTGGCGACTGCAGTCCCACCCGCAAAGGGGCGCAGCGGTTGCCACAGGTCACTGCCGCCGGCAGCGGCCCCGATCAGCAGCAGGCCGCCCCACAAGGCTGCCAGCAACGGCGCAATGCGCAGCGCCGGAAGGCGCTGCAACGCAGGCCAGGCTGTCCAGCCCAGGGCGATCAGCCAGGCCCCGCTCAGGGCCAACAGCAAGCTGGCGGGCAGCAGGCTGCGCACCGTGTACAGCGCCATGGCCAGGAACACGAAGCCGAAGATGCCTTTGACCAGGTTCATCCAGGCGCCAGGGCGTGGCAGGAAGCGATTGCCCAGGGTCACGATCAGCAGCAGCGGAACCCCCATGCCCAGCCCCAGGCTGAACAGCACCAGCGCCCCCTGGAGCACGTCGCCGCTCTGGGCGATATACAACAAAGCCCCGGCCAGCGGCGCGGTCATGCAGGGGCCCAGCAGCAGCCCGGACAACACGCCCAGCAGCGCAGCGCCATACAGGTTGCCACCGCGCGTGCCTTGGCCGGCGCGGTCCAGGCGGTCACGCAGGGCAGCGGGCAATTGCAGTTCGAAGGCGCCGAACATGGGCAGGGCCAACAACACGAACAACGCGGCCAGGCTGCCCAGCAACCAGGGTTGTTGCAACCAGGCCTGCAAGCTGGCGCCCAGTAGCGCGGCCACCACACCCAAGGCGGCATACACCAGGGCCATGCTCAGCACGTAAGTGCCAGCCAGCAGCCAGCCGCGCCGTGCACTGGCACCATTGCCCAGCACCAGCCCGGCGAGAATCGGCAGCATCGGCAACGAACAGGGCGTAAAGGCCAGCAGCAGGCCCAGGCCGAAAAAGGCCAGCAGGCCCCAGGCCAGGTTGCCGTGCTGCAGGCCGCTGGCCAATGCCTGATCGCTGGCCTGCTCAGCTGCCAGGGCGGCGACCGAAGCTTCGCCGCCCAGGTCGATCAGCGTTGTCTGCGGGGGGTAGCACAAGCCCGCATCGGCGCAGCCTTGCCAGCCAAGACGCAACTGCCCCTGCGCGCCGGGCGGCACTGTCAGCTCAAGCTGTTCGCGGTAGACGGTACTGTCGCCGAAAAATTCGTCGTGGTGATTGATGCCCGCAGGCAGGGGTGGATGCTGCGCCGTGGGCAGCCCGTCGAACTTCAGGCGTTTCTGGTACAGGTAATAGCCCGGCTGAATCTGGAAATACAGGCGGGTAGAGCCGTCGGCCTGACGGTCATGGGTCAGCACGAAAGCCTGTTCGACGGGCAGAAAGTCAGGCTTGGTGGCGAATGGGTTGGCCTGCGCTGGGCCAGCCAGCAGCACCATCAGTAACAGCAAAAGAACGCGCATGAGTTTGCCTTGGCAGATCGTGGAATGGGGCCATGCTGGCGAGGACCGATTAACCCACTGTTAACGCGGGATTAGGTTCACGCGAGACCGCTGACCTCAGGGTTCGAAGAAATACCGCGACACAATGTCAGCTTGACTTTGCTTGTGATGGCGTCAATGCGGTAAAGTTGACAATCAAGTCAGTTTTTCCTGACCTGCACGACAGGGTTTCGACCCCCTCGACCCCTGCACAAGAATTAAGAACACATGGGCAGCACCCCCTGCTGCCCAGAGGATCAAGCATGTCCAACCGTGATATTTCCCGGCGCGCCTTCCTGCAAGGCGGCCTGATCGCTGGCGTCGGCGTGACGATGGCGCCGCTTGGCAGCCAGGCGTTCGCCGCGCTGATGGAGGACCGGGTTACCGCCTCGCCGCTCAAATGGATGAACCATGATGGCAAGGCGCGCTTTCGTAACGACGCGTTGTCGAAAGTCTGTGGCAACAAGGTCTTCGCCCGTGACATTCGTGCCAAGGACATGCCCGGCTGGCCTGCGCAGCAAGGCCATGCACTGTTGCTCAAGGCCACCAAGACCGACCGCCTCTACGAGGGCCACGACCTCAGCCTGCTGGGCGCCGAGTTGCAGCCGGACCGCATCGTCACCGCGGCCGACCTGGAGCGCGACGGCATCGCCTGGCCCGAGGCGCATTCGCCAGACCCACTCTTGCCCCCTGGCAAAGTACCGATGTTCATCGGCCATCCGGTGGCGCTGCTGATCTGGCACGACTTCGAGCGCTTCCGTCAGGCCAAGCGCCTGCTGCAATTCAACGACCAGGTGATTCGCTACGGTGCCCAGGCGCCGTTGTACCAGCGTGACCCTTACGGCAGTTTCCGCTTCGTGCGGGTAGGCGGTGCCACCCCGTTCGACGAGGACGAATTCTCCAGCCTGAAGGATTCGCCGCTGTTTCCCACCATCCTCAACCGCAAGCCGGTGTGGTCCAAGTCGCCCAACCAACACGGCGACCTGACCCAGCAGGGCCTGTTCTACGCCAACCGCATGGCCGAACAGCTGGCCAACCCGCCCGAGGATTGGCTGGTCTTCGACGAGCGCTTCAAGACCCCCTCCATCGAGCCGGCGGCCTTGGAGCCAGACAACGGCAATGGCTGGTTCGACGTGGCCAGCGGCACCCTGCATTTCGTCGTGGCGACCCAGTGCCCGTTCGAGGCCGCGCAGGAATGCGTGCACATGATCAAGCCGTCACGCTTTGGCCTCAAGCACTTGAACATGCACCCAGGCTACACCGTTGGCTACGGGTCCAAGGACAACAACATCTTCGTCTTCTACGCTGCCGTGGCGGCGCTGTACGGCGAGGGCGTGCCGGTGCGCCTGGCCAACGACCGCTACGAGCAATTCCAGAGCGGCATCAAGCGCCACGCCTTCGACATCCGCTACCAACTGGCGGTGGACAAGAAGGACAACAGCTTCAAGATCTTCCGTGCCGACATGAGCTGTGACGGCGGCGGTCGCATCAACTACAGCCCCTCCGTCGCCGCCGTGGGCGCGACCGCTGCCCAGTCGATCTACTACATGCCGCAGAACGATCTGGCAGTCACTGCCTATCATTCGCGGGCAGTGGAAGCCGGTTCCATGCGCGGTTACGGCACCCTGCAAAGCATGGCCGCCACCGAGATGATGGTGGACGAAGTGGCCGGCCGCCTGGGCGTCGATGCCATCGACCTGCGGCGCAACAATGCCCTGAAGTCGGGCATGAGGAACACCCAGGGAGCGGTACCAGCCGGTGCATTGCGCCTGCACGAGATCCTCGACAAGGCGGCTCAGCACGAAGGCTGGCGTGAACGTGATGCCCGCAAGCAACGGCGCGAGGCCAGCGACCCGGATCACTGGTACGGCACCGGCTTTGCCATCTGCCAGAAAGACTTCGGCACCGGCGCCGAAGCGCCGATGGCCAGCATCGAGTTCAGCCGCGACGGGCGCATCAGCCTGCGCCATATCGGCACCGAGCTGGGCACCGGCATGTCCACCTCCCAGGCGCTGGTGGTCAGCGATTTCCTGGGCCGTTCGGCCGACGACGTACTCACGGCCGTCACCGAGTGGCCCGAGCTGCAACTGTCCACCAGCGGCAACCCGTACCTGATCAGCCAGGCTGAACAGGATGCCGCCCTGCGTGACCCGCGCTGGGTTGGCAAACTGGCCTCACCCTCGTCGGCGACCAACTCGGCGTTCTACTTCAGCCATGCCACTCGCGAGGCGGCTCGCGCGCTGTTCAATCACGGCCTATGGCCTGCTGCCATGGCCATCTGGACCCAGGGCCCGCATGGCGGCCAGGCCAACCCGTTGGTGGTGCGTCGGGAAAACGCTGTGTGGGTCAACGGTGAGCTGACCGGCAACGGCCTGGCGCCTATTCCCTTTGCGCAGCTGGCCGAAAAGGCCCATGCCATGGGCCTGGTGACAGGCGTGAGCGTGCACGGCTTCAACCGCTGGAGCTGGGCTGAGTCCGACTTCGTCATCGACGGCGTGCGTGAGCGTTTCCCGCTTGACGCGTTGGCCGTGAAGTACGGCGACGGCGCCGCCAATGCCAAGAAGGCGCAGATGACCAGCAGCGGCTACCACCTGCTCGACCGTCAGAACCCTGCCTACCCCGATACACAGTTGAACAACGCCATGGTCACCTATTACAGCCCGGTCGCCACCCTGGTGGAGGTGAAGGTGAACAAGGGCACGCACCAGGTGCAGGTGCTCGATCACCACAGCTGGGTCGAATGCGGCCGCGTGTTGGTGCCTGAACTGGTCAAGGGCCAGCTCGAAGGCGGCATTGCCATGGGCATCGGCCATGCGCTGACCGAGGAAATGCCGTTGTACGAAGGCGGGCCGGGGGAGGGCGACTGGAACTTCAACCGCTACCGTCTGCCGCACGCGCGTGATGTGGCGGTATGGACGCAAAGCAGCGAGATCCTCCCGCCGCTTTCACCTACCGACCCGTCCAAAGGCATCGCCGAGGTGGTGATGATCCCGATCGTCGGTGCCATCGGCAATGCCGTGGCCCATGCCATCGGCAAGCGCGTACGCGATCTTCCCATTACCCCAGCCCGTATCCAGGAGGCCCTCAATGGCTAACCGTCCACTGCAACTGACCCTCAACGGTCAACCGGTCGGCCCGGTCCAGGTCCCTGACGACCTGGCAATGATCGACTACCTGCACGAGCACCAGAACCTCACCGGCTCGCGCCTGGGTTGCGGGCAGGGCATCTGCCACGCCTGCGTGGTGATCGTCGACAACCCCGACGGTACCAGCGAAGAAGTGCGCACCTGCATCACCGGCGCCCATTACTTCGAAGGCAAGAAGGTCCGTACCATCGAGGGCCACGCCCAGCAGGACGAGGCCGGCAACCTTACGTTGAACCCGATCCAGCAGAAGTTCGTCGACCTGTTCGCGTTCCAGTGCAGCTACTGCGCACCAGGCTTCGTCAACGCCGCCACGGTGCTGGTGGAAACCGCCCAGCGCCAACCGCTGAAAAAGAGCGAGGTGCAAGCACGTATCGAAGCCAGCCTTGGCCACCACATCTGCCGTTGCACCGGCTATGTGCGCTACTACCAGGCCACGCGCACGGTGCTCGATGACCTCGGCCTGGTGAAGGAGGGTTGAGCATGGGCTTTTTCCGAAGCGCCCTGGCGCTGGCGTTTGGCCTTGCCGCAACGTGCTCGGCGCTGGCCAGTGATGACGCCCAGCTCAAGCGCGGCCAGTACCTGGCCCGTGCTGCCGACTGCATGGCGTGCCACACGGCCGAGGGCGGGGCGCCGTTCGCCGGGGGCCTGCCGATTCATTCGCCGTTTGGCACCATCTACGGCACCAACATCACCCCCGACAAGCAGTACGGCATCGGCAACTACAGCGCCGAGGAGTTCTTCGCGGCCGTCACCCAAGGCAAGCGCAAGGACGGCGCCAACCTGTATCCGGCCATGCCCTATACCTCGTATCACCTGATGCGGCGTGAAGACTCCGATGCAATCTTCGCCTACCTCAAGACCATCGCCCCGGTCCATCGCCCGGCACCACAGACGGCCCTGCGCTTTCCGTTCAACGTGCGCCTGGGCCTGAGCGGCTGGAACATGCTGTACGGCAAGAGCGTGCGGGCCCAGCCTGTCGAAGGCAGCAGCCGCGCCTGGCAGCGTGGCCAGTACCTGGTCGAGGTCATGGGGCACTGCGGCGAGTGCCACACCCCGCGCAACGCGGTCGGCGCCTTGCAGCAGGACCTGCGCCTGAGTGGCGGGCTGCTCAATGGCTACCTCGCCCCGAGCCTGCTGGCCACCGACCTGGCCGAGCGCGGCTGGTCGCAACCGGACCTGACCGCGTTCCTCAAGCACGGGATCAGCGCCCAGGGCAGCATGTTCAACGAGATGTTCCCGGTGGTGCACCTGAGCACCCAGCACCTGGAAGACGCCGACCTTGCCGCCATGGCCACTTACCTGCTGGGCGACAACCCCCCGGCGGCCAAGGTGATCGCGCCCGTGCCGCTGGCGCAGATGAGCGACAGTGCCCAGCGCGGCCGCCAGCAGTACCTGAACGTGTGCGCCGGTTGCCATGGCGTGGAAGGCCAGGGCAAGCCGCACATCGCCGTGGCGATGCAGGGCAATACGGTGCTGCGCCAGGCCGATTCGCGCAACCTGGTCAAGGTGATACTCGACGGGATCCGCGAACAGCAGTTCACCGGCTTCGAGCGCATGCAGCCGATGCCAGGGTTCGCTGATAAGCTCGATGAACGCCAGGTGACCGACATGGTCAACTACCTGCGTCAGGCATGGGGCGGGCTGCCCGGCGATCTCAGTGAACAACAGCTGGCCGAGCTGAAAGCGGAGTAAAGCGTGCAGCATCTTGATCTACAGGTGATTCGTCAGGCGTTGCAGTGGTCCAGCACAGGTCAGGCGGTGTGGTTGTGCACCGTGCTCGCCACCTACGGCTCGGCGCCCCGCGCGCCGGGCTCGTTGCTGGCAGTCAACGACCAGGGCCAGTGGCTGGGGTCGTTGTCCGGCGGCTGCGTCGAAGACGATTTTCTTGAACGCGTGGCCCTGGGCGAGTTCGTGCAACCGGCAGCCATCGTGCGCTACGGCGATGGCAGCGACCCGCGCTCGCGGGTCAGCTTGCCCTGTGGCGGCGTGCTGGACGTGTTGGTGGAAAGCCTGCCGTCCAGTTGCCAGGTGCAAGACCATCTGCGCCAGCTGGAAAGCGCGCTGCTGGGTCAGCGTCGGGTGCTGCGCCAGGTGAAGGTGCCCAGCGGCATCCAGGGGCTGGCGGACGCTGCCTGTCAAGGGCCGCGTGTGCACCGTGACGGCGACTGCGTGTACCTGCGCGTGGGTGCCGCCCAGCGGCTGCTGCTGGCGGGGTATTCCAGTGTTGCCCAGTACTGCGCCGAATTCGCCAAAGCCATGGGGTTTGAAGTGGTGCTGTGCGAGCCGCGTGAAGAGGTGCTCGACGGGGTGCAGATCGACGGTATCGAGATACGCCGCGAGCTGCCTTCGGAATTCATCTTCAATGGCGGTTGTCATGCCGACACCGCCGTGGTCGCGCTCACCCACGACCCCAAGATCGACGACCTGGCCATGCTCGAGGCCGTGCGCACCGCGGCGTTCTACATCGGCGTGATGGGTTCGCGTGCCACTTCTGATAAGCGCCGCGAGCGGCTGCAACGCATCGGCGGCCTGGATGCCGATGCGCTGGACCGTATCCATGCGCCCATTGGCCTCAATCTGGGCAGTAAGACACCGGCCGAGATCGCTTTGGCGGTGTTGGCAGATGTACTGCGGGTGCGCAACGGCCTCGACCGAGCCGCTTTATGAAGGTGGCGGCGCTGGTGTTGGCCGCTGGGCGCAGCAGGCGCTTCGGTGCCGACAAGCGCCGGGCCTTGCTGCCCGACGGGCGCGGCCTGTTGGCCCAGTGTGTACAACGGGCCGAGGCAGTGTTCGAGGATGTGCGGGTCGTGGTGCGCGAGGACGAGGGCCGCGAGGACTTCGATCTGGGCACCGCCTGTGGTTGGGTGGTCAGTGCCCAGGCGGCTTCGGGCATGGGCCACAGCCTGGCGGCAGGCGTCGCCGCCCTGGCTGACAGCGATGCGCAGGCGGTGGCCATCCTGCTGGGGGACATGCCGTGGATTGAGGCCGCGACCCTCAGGCACTTGGCCGAGGCCGCCCAGGCTTCGACCATCGTGCTGGCGCGTCATGCAGGGCAGCAAGGTCATCCTGTGATCTTCGGGCGCGCGTTCTGGCCGGCGCTGTTAGGGCTGACCGGTGACGAAGGCGCCAGAGCTGTGGTGCATGCCAACCGCGCCAGTTGCACGGTGATCGAGGTGTCAGATGCCGGGGTGCTGATGGATGTGGATACGCCCCAGGCGCTGGGCTTTTCAGGGCGTTGAGCAGGGTGGGGCACGTGGTGCTGCGCTGTATCTGTAAGATAGCGATCTCTGTAAAAAGGGCCTGGCTGGATCGGTCATGGGGGGTGCTGTTTTTCAGCTTCGCAGTTGATAGGGCCGGGGCCGCTGCGCGGCCCATCGCGGCACAAGGCCGCTCCCACTTGGAAAGGCATAGGCTCCAGATGGGGTGCATGACAGTTGCCCCCACAAAGTTAAGCGCCACATGGTCACGCAGCAGCCTCGCCGGGGCGCTGGACCGGCCCCGACACTACCAGCTGCGAGGCTGAAATCCTGGGGCCGCAGCGTGGCCCATCGCAGTAGGTCCGGCGCTCTGGCAATACCGCTCGTTGACTGTCAGGCAATCTGCACGTATCCCCGCCCAATCCTTTTCCCCAAACCCTGTGCCTGCGTTCATAATTCCCCCTTAATCCATTCACGCTGCAATGTCGGCTACACCATTGCGGGAGCCCCACCCATGCACGTTCTGCTTTGCGAGGACGACGACCTCATCGCTGCCGGCGTCTGTGCAGGCCTTGCCGCACAGGGCCTGACCGTCGACCGGGTGGGCAATGCCGCCGGCGCCCGGGCCATGCTTCAGGCCGCGCAATTCGATGTGATGATCCTCGACCTTGGCCTGCCCGACGAGGACGGCCTGAAGCTGCTGCGCCGCCTGCGTCAGCAAGGCGAGACCTTGCCAGTGCTGGTGCTCACCGCCCGTGATGCGGTCACTGACCGGGTCGACGGCCTGCAGGCGGGGGCCGACGACTATCTGCTCAAGCCGTTCGACCTGCGCGAACTGGCCGCGCGCCTGCACACCCTGCTGCGCCGTGTCGCCGGGCGTGCGGTGAACGTGATCGAGCATGGCCCGCTGCGTTACGACCCCAGCAGCTGCGAGGCGACCCTGGCCGGCAAACCCGTGGACCTGTCCCGTCGTGAGCAAGCCTTGCTCCAGGCCCTGTTGCAGAACGCCGGGCGCGTGCTATCCAGCGAGCAATTGAAGGACTGCGTGTACGGTTTCAACGACGAAGTGGAAAGCAATGCGCTGAACGTGCATATCCATCACCTGCGCCGCAAGCTGGGCAACGGCATCGTCGAGACCGTGCGCGGGCTGGGCTATCGCCTGGGCCCTGCCAATGCGCCAACCGAGACGCCAACATGAGCCTACGTGTGCGCCTGAGCCTGATCCTGGGCAGCGCTTTCGTGATCATCTGGGCGCTGGCTGCCGCCTGGATGCTGCGCGACCTGCGCCAGCAGATGATGTTCTCCCTCGACCAGCGCCTGGTGGCATCTGCACGCATGGTGGCCGGCCTGATCGACCAACTGCCCCAGCCGCTCAGCGTCAAGGGCGAAGGTACTCACTACGCGGCCGACCAGTTGAGCGTACCGGACGGCATGGCCTGTCAGGTCAGCTCGCTGCGCGGGGAAATCCTGGCCAGCAACCACAAGCACGATGGCGTCATGGATGACGGGCGCAGTGGTTTTCGTGACCAGACCATCGACGATGCCTCATGGCGCACCTTCACTTACAACCATGGCGATGTGCGCATCACCACGGCCGACCGGCACATGGAGCGCGAAGCCCTGAACCAGTCCATCCTGCTCGCTGCCTCGGCGCCGGTGCTGATGGCTTTGCTTGGCAGCCTGGGCTTGCTCTGGATCGGGCTGGGCAAGGGCCTTGAGCCGCTCAATCGCATGCGCGATGCCCTGCGCCGCAGGCGCCCGGACAGTGTCGAGCCGTTGCAGGTGGCGGGCATGCCCAGTGAGCTCCAGCCGTTGCTGGAAACCCAGAACCAGCTGTTCGTGCGCATTGCCCAGACCATCGAGCGCGAGCGGCGCCTGACCGACGATGCCGCCCATGAACTGCGCAGCCCGCTGACAGCCATCAAGACCCACCTGCAGGTCGCCCGCATGACCGAGGGCGCGGTGCGCGAACAAGCGCTCGAACATGCCGAACAGGGTACCGATCGCATGCACCGGACCCTGGAGCAATTGCTCATGCTGGCACGGGTCGAGGGTAGCCTGTCGTTCGACGACGGTGTTCAGTGCAGTGCCGAGCAGGTCGCGCGGCAGGCTGTGCAGGACGCCGGGGGCGGTGACAACCGCAGGATCGTCCTGAGCTTGCCGCCCGAGGCTGCCCAGGTCTACCTGAGCATGCCCGCACCGCTGGCGGTGGCGGCGCTGCGCAACCTGCTGGACAACGCCTTGCGCCATGGCGGTGACGAGGCAGTGGAGCTGGAGGTACAGGCAGCTGAAGGGCAGGTGGGCTTCATGGTGCGCGATCACGGGCCGGGCATCGCCGAGGCCGACCTCGGGCATTTGACCGAGCGTTTCTGGCGTCATGGTCAGAGCAGCGGCTGCGGGCTTGGCCTTGCCATTGTCCAGGCAATCGTGCAGCGCTGTGCAGGCAGCCTGAAGTTCGATAGCCGTAGTGATGGGTTGAGGGTGGTCTTGCAGGTGCCGGCGCGGCCTGCGGGATGATCCTGGGTTTTGTATGAAGTTCTGGGGCCTAGAAGCACACCGGGCAAACCTGGTTGAGTAAACTAGCACTTTTATAGTCGGTAAAGATGTCGGCTGCTAAATATTCCGGTAAACTTCTCGCTCTATAAGCATGCAGTTGCAGTTGCAGTTGCAGTTGCAGTTGCAGTTGCAGTTGCTCTT
>NZ_JBJJMO010000094.1:0-12370 GCF_046231935.1 Pseudomonas sp. KCJK9111
GCTTGGCTAGCGATTTTGTCGTAGGCGCCGACGATGAAGGCGGTCAGACCTGTTTTGAGCGTTTCCTGGACGGCGTCCAGCTCAGGCAGGGCAGCGAACCGAGCTTCGCGAACGATCCGGCCCACCTCGTTCCCATCGATACGGTGAATGACCACAAAACTCATGGTCCCTTCTCCGTCGTCGGAGCGCGTGATTGTTAGATCCAGGTCGACCTTGGTTCCGAACTCCCCCGAGGCTGCAATCAGAAATGAACCCGTCACCGATGATCGAACTGCCATGTTGGCACCCCACGAGTACTTGGGCTTCACAACTTCCCCATGCGGCCCCACCTCATCACCAGGCTGAACCTCATCAGGTACATCGGAGACCAAGACCATTTCTGACCCTAAGTGCGACAGGTACTGGTTGCTCTGGTCCACACCCAACAGCTGGATACGAATCTTGCCGCTTTTACTATCCCCACTGTGGCTGAGCTTCAACTCATCAGCATGGATGTAAGCGCCAGCAGTGCCGCGGCCGACTGTTGATCCAACCTGGTATTTTGCCCAATCAGCCAGGCCGCCTTCTGTGGTCCCATCCAGGGAGGCACCGAATAGTCCGTACAGCCCACGCAGGAACTGCTCAGCTCCATTGGTTCGGGCAGCAACTAGGCGAATCTCAGGGTTCTCGACGGTCAGGTTTCCAGAGAAAATGCTGTAGGAGATGTCACCTTCAGCGAGGACATCCTGGAGGTAGAACCGTTGCTTGAAGTCCTCGTAGTAAGCGAGGGCTTTCTTCTCGCCAGTGTTCATCATGCCGGCGATTGAAGCTCCGCCCAACACCACCATGGAGAGAGCGCAAATCAGCTGGGCCTTTCTGTTTTTTAAGATGGTCATCGTGATGCCTTACTGGATTTGTGCGGAAGCGTTCTTCCAGGCGTTCAGATGCTGCTGGGATACCTCTGGGGTCCAGCTGAAATCGATACCAGCATCGGGAAACTCCCGGCCTAGCACCGCGCCAAATGAAACGCGCTCCGCGCAGCTCGCCTGCTTACAAGGCTCCGGCTCCTCGGCCGAGTAGATCTTGAATGTCGGGACGGCTTTAGCACCCACGAGTGGAGCGACCGGGGTCAGGTTCGCTGCCTGCAGGACGTACCATTCATTCCCGAGCTTCCGATCGGACTTCAAGCGGCCTGGGCCTGGGAAGTCGATTTGATAGTAATCACCTTCATGGCCAGTCACGTGAACCATCATCGGGCTGGCTCTCATTGAACTGCCCGGGTCCATCATGGCCAACGGGGAGCTAAATCGAGCCCTGATCCCTGCAAGCTGTGCCAGCGCCTCACTCTCGTGCCCGCTGGTCTCCTTCAGGCTGGCCTTGAGCTGTTCGTAACGCGCTAGCACCCGAGTGTGCAGGTTTGCCATGCGCTCCATCTGGCGTCGTGCTTCCTGAGCCCGTTCTTCCCCGTCCTCGACTTGTGCGAGCTGGGTGTTACTGAGCACAACCGACCGGTCGCCGTCGGTAGCCACAGCATCGACAACCGCCGCGGGGATTGTGTCCCCTGTCACAGCTGCCAGCTCATCTTGTGCCCGGGCCGGTACCGGCTCTGTTGCAACACTCTGTGTTGTTGCCTCCGCCTTTGGAGAATTCACCCCTTCAGTCGACGCTGCAGTGCCAGCCGTTGATTGAGTTTCAGCTGCGGCTTCAGGTACCACTGTTGAGGCGGCCGAGGAGAGAGCTGTGGTAGGGCCATCTTGGCGTAGTTGGGGTTGCGCCAAGGAAACGATACCCAGGTTCGCAGCGTTACCAAAACCGCTCGCATATGGCTTGCCAGATGCGTCGACGGCTTTCCACGTTACTTTAGCCGCCGGGCAATCTTTCCCGAGGACGACCGGTAGCACAGAAACCAAACGCTCAAGAGTTTGTTGGTTGTCCCACGAGGCCCTCGAGATGGTTAGTTCAATGTCCGGTTTACACCAGGTATCCGCGGTACCAGGGACCTCAACCATGACCTGGTCTTTCTTCGAAAATGCCAACTCGTGAGATAGGGCATCCGGCACAAGACCGAATGCTCCAACCACAGCCAGCGCGAGAGCGCTATATTTCATCGCTGTCCTTAAATCAGTTCCCAAGTGCCGTTGTTCTGCTTGCAGAAGGTGCTCTGCTGCTGCTCAGGCTGGCCACTTGCGGACTTTAGGCTCACAGTCACCGGGCGGCAGGATGTTTCTGCCGCGATCTGCTGGGTCTGCAGAGTCTGGATAGAGTCCAGGTCGAATGCCTGGGTCTCTTTGCTCGCTTTCACGTCCATATCGTCCAAGTGGGCAGCTGGTGCCGCCCGCTGAGCTACGGCCTGCTCTTTCGGCTGTACGTAGGACTTGTGCACGTATCCGACAGTGACACCTTTCCGACCAACCAAAACCCAATCACCCGTGGAGCCTACCGCGGTGAACTCTGTGCTCGGAGCAAGTCCGCCGACCTTTCCAGCCTTCAAATTCGGGGCGGATCGTACATTCACGCTCGACTTGGTCACGTAAGGCTCGTTGATCAATCGCATCGAGGGTACGGCCTGAATTGTAGGGGCGCGCTTGACCTCGACGACTTTGGTCTGGGTGAACTCCTTGCCCTGCACAATTTCAGCAGTCGCCCCAGAATGGTCCGACGCCCAGGTGGTGGGTCGGTTGGGGGCTACAGGTTGGTTGAGGATTTCCTGGGTACGCAGCGCCAAGGCTTGCTGGTCCTTTTCATCGAGACTGGCGCCGATACGGTTACCAAGGTAGCTGCCAAGGCTGCCGGCAATGATGATTGCCACAATCTTGCCGGTGCCCTTACCCATTGCCGCGCCAGCGACAGCGCCAGCCAGGCCGCCGATGATCGTACCGGCCTGCTGTTTGTTGATTCCCAGTTGAGCGCACCCGGTCGTGCTAGCGATGGTGATAGCCAAGCAAGTGGCGACAAACTTCTTACGCACGTTGAAACTCCTTTTTACGAACAGTCACTCTGCTTTAAGCAGTGGCTTGGTGAGGTTGTAGAGCATTGCTTCAGCAGTCATTGCCCAATGAAAAACACCCGCAACCAGAGTCGGCCCGTGATCAATGCTGCGGAAGGCCTTCTTGTACCCTTCAGATTGCACCAGGGCATTGCCGACCATTAGGGGGATAACCACGATTGCAGCGATGGAGACGGTACGCAGCAGCCACTGGCGGCCTCGAATCAGTCCCCGCCGCTCGCAGGCGGACAGGATCAGGCCGACCAGGTTGAGTGCTCCTAGAAAGAGCCCGCTCAACAGCGACCAGGGGACGAACCACATGTTTTTGAGCACATTCAGGCCTTGCTCGCCGCGGATATCGGTGTGCGCAACATCGGTGGCCATGTTGCGGGCGATCTGCGGAAGGTACTTCTCGAATTGCTCACGACTGGCAAGCACATTCATCCCCTTCACGTA
The DNA here is from genome assembly GCF_046231935.1 of Pseudomonas sp. KCJK9111. Lineage (NCBI taxonomy): Bacteria > Pseudomonadati > Pseudomonadota > Gammaproteobacteria > Pseudomonadales > Pseudomonadaceae > Pseudomonas > Pseudomonas sp. KCJK9111. Next base: position 3,422 of record NZ_JBJJMO010000094.1, read on the forward strand.
GATGGGCCCTAGCGCTTGGCTGGCCATGTACAGGACCTCAGGAGACTGAGCGACCTGCGGCCGACTGCGCAGGCCTGGCTTGATCGCCTGGGCGTATTCAGCAACTGTTGGCTTAAACCCGAGGTCCTCGCCAGGCTTGGGCAGCCGGATGGGTTTCCACTCACTATTGCCTATGCCAGTAGCCCGGAGTGCTTCAAGCTGGGCATACGCGCGAATGATATCCAGAGTGGTTGGAACCACTTCAGCTTGGAGGCGCTCGTAGAGCGCATCGCCGTTGCGGCGTGTGTAACCTTTGAAAACGGCCTCAGCAAATGCTGGGAAATTCCCGTCGATCTTCTCTACGTAGGTCCCCTGCGCACTCATCAAAATCCCGAGGTTTGCAATGAATGCCTTGCCCTCGCCGTGGTCCCGGTAATCCTGATAGGGAAGCCCTGGGATTTGAATGGAATCGTAGAGCAGCCCCTTTTTGGTCACATAGGCGTAAAGGCTGGATACCCGGAGGGTGTGAGGGAATTTCTCAGCGATGAGATCCGGCGCCTCACCCTGAACCCACCACGTTGCAGGAGCGGCGACCAATGTCATCACTCCCACGCTGTGCCAGAGGTACTTCTCTCCTCCCCAACGGCGATGAGCCCAGATGCACACTCGCCAGCCTGTCAGGCAGACGGTCACTGACGCCAGGATCTGGCTGTATATTTCGAGATCCTGCAGTTTCTTCAGCGGTATGTCCGCGCCGGCGACGTTTAGGAGCTCAGCGTTGAAGAGGAGGCCAGCTAGCAAACAGACAGCGTTGAGGCACGCGAGCAAAACTAGGAGCATCCAACGGTTCCTTGTCAGTGTTGGTGTGTAGAAGCGGCACCTGCAGCACAGAAAGCCAAAAGCTTCGTACTATCCAAAAGCAGTGTGCCGAATCAGGTGAGAATCAAGCTTTATCCCTGAACCTAACTGCCGATCTTCTGGTTTCAAGAGGTTCCTATCCTGCTATTGAAGCTCTCAGGCAGTCCGCGGCAATATCATAATGATTTCACGCCAGGGATGTGTCTGAATTGCGGCCCGCTGAGCTTAACCGTGATCGCTAGCCCACACGCTGCTCTGGACGATATAGCGCCAGGAGGGGGTCGACCTCTTCTAGCGGGATGAGGATTGGATGCCTTGAAGGTGCACCAGGTGCGCCAGACCGCCTTTTTCGTTTGAATGCGACAAGTAGCCCTCCAGCTGGCTCCGTAAGAGACCCGGAGGATACCGGCTTCAGGGCATGTGTCATCCCAAATTGGGCGTACAGAATTGGGTCGAGCTAATGGGACTGCGGATGCACGCCCTATACCGCCTTGGGCGGGTGGTTTAGGCAAGCTTGCATTGTGGAGATGTCGCCGGGCAGGAAGATCAGAAGAACGGACAATTTGCGGCGCTAAATGTCCGTCCAACTACACAAAGGTCGGCGCGGCGGATGATGAGCTTACTCAGCAGGCAGAGCGGCCTTTTGCGATTGGGTACCGTGCTTTCGGACGAAGGCCTGCATTGCTGGCGAAAGCGGCCGCTCTATGTCGAAGTCACCATAGGCTTGCAGGAACGATGGCCACCTTGCCTCCAGAAGGCCGGCGCGCCTGTACTTCGGTGCTAACCAAATCCATTGCAAGGACCACTCAGGCCCCTCAACGGCGCCGTCGCGGCGCATGAATCCGCATGCACCCGCAATCGTACCCATGTCGTCTGCAGCAAAGAGCCAGCCCTGCCAATCCTCCCCTGCACGCCTGGTCGAGGAACAATCCCACTGTACAAAGTCGTATTTGAACTCGCGCTTGAACTCAAAAGCTCGATCGCAGACAGCACCATGCATCCAGAGGGGTGAGCCCTGATCGACGAGTTCCCCAGCCCGGCCGAGGGTGGCCAATCGCTCTGCAAATTGCTCATCTGGCTGGGGGGCAATCATCTGCTTCTTACGACTGTGCACCTCACTATGGATGCGAGCCTCCTGCGTGTAATTCGTGGAGTACGAATGTCCGCAGAACTCGCATACCGTGTACTCCTGAGGCTCTGGCTTCCGATACCTTGGGCCCAGGACTTCAAGCCAGACCACAGCGTCCCCGTCCCATTTCATGGTGAAACGGTATCCTGCTTCGTCCTGGTGAGTCGTCTCGGGCCACAACGGGTGTATTGGACCTTGAGCTGCATTCAGCACTGTGCGGCGGCGGCCGACGTAGAGATCATAGAGGACGATTTCAAGCTCATTGCTTGTAAGCACCTCTCTACCCTCAAGATTCTTTGTCAGCTCCCGAACGAGCCGAGACGGGTCTACCTGAAGGCCGACCTGTTGCAAGCCAATGATCAGAGCAGTTGCGTCGACGGCATTGAGAGCTTGAGTGAGAGGGATTTCGTCGTCAGGATCGACCGGGCGACGGCCAATAGACTGCTGAGCAATGTCAAAAAGAACGAGCAACTCTTCGAAGATGTATTCGATGCTTGAGAAAGCTCGTGCCTCAGTGGTAATCAGGTAGTCGCCAATGTCCGTGTTCCTGGCTACTCCCTCCTTCAGAGCCTCACGTTCAAATCTCGTCAGCCCCTCCCTCCGAGCTGAGGTATTGCGCTTTTCAACAAGTATCTCGCACAGCTTGGTAAGTGTTTGGCGTGAAATATTGATGGCCATGATCAACCTAAACTGAGGAAGCCCCGCTTGCTAAAAGCCGGACAGTGTATGGGCCTTGGTGGAGGCTCACCTTGGTCACCACGTGCAATCCAAGAACTACTGATGGCCAGGCTCATTGGAGCTTTGCAATGATCCAAAGGATCTGGCTGCATCTCGGGTCACCCTTCGAACGACCTGCTTAGGAAAAAATCGAACGCCGCGGCGCTGCATCTCAAAGCTCACACTCATCTCACCCGCCATTTTTTGGAGTTTGGGTCTGTCCTCAAACCGCGCGGTTCTTGCCTCATTTGCAAGCAGTCGCAAGGCATGGGCCAGTCCTCCTGTCTTGTGAGCTTTCAAAATGGCCGCTACAGCCGATGGCGCCGCCTAAGGGTGAATACCTGAGAAGAGATCAGCCACCAACTCCAAGCGTAAATGATCAGCTTCCTCAAGAAACCTCAACGCCGGCGGACTGAAGCGGAAAGAAAACTGATCCCCGTCGCTCCAGTACTCCAGCAGAATCGGGGCCCGACTCATAAAACCACCGTGAGTGACATTCACTGTCTCGGATGACAAGTACGCTGCGTACTTGCGAATAGCTTCATCAGGCAACGTACCGTTTGGACTGCCCTTTAGTTCAGGTCGAAATCTCATGTGTCGCCTTAAGCCGGAAAAGTGGGGTCACTTGTCTGCAGGTCTTTCGTCAACCGTGGGTGCGTGCGCCCGGCGGCCAGGTCAATAGCCGCTCAGGCAGACTCCATTGTAACCGCATGCCCAGGCCACGACCGCCTTACGTGGATCAAGCTGTATGCTCAGCGGACAAACCCAAGCCATCCCCGTAGCTAGCTTGTCCTTAATCGTGACTCGAAGACGGTTTATCAGGCAGTAAATTGTAGTGACAAAATGCCACGATGGCTCTTTACTACATCGCCCGCCAGCCGATAGATGGAGGGTCAGGAATAGCTGTCTTTAAAGGAGTTCAAAATGCTTACAAAGGGCGCAATCGCGCTGGTACTGGGTTTGGCCGCAGGAAGCGTTTCAGCAGCAAGTTTCGACTGTTCAAAAGCGTCGGGCTTCGCAGAGACTGAGATATGCCGAGATGGCTACCTATCCGGAATGGATGGAGTTCTCGATCGTACATACAAGAAGGCCGTCGCAGCGTCCTCAAACCCACAGGGGCTTCGTCAATCGCAAAGGCAGTGGCTTCAGATCCGAAATCAATGCCAAGACCAGAAGTGCCTGGATAAGGCGCTTGGAGGTCGGATTCAGGAACTGGAGCGTATAGCGAGTGACGAACGCGTATTGGCAATGAATGCCCGAGAAGAACGGGAAGCCGCACAACGTCGCGCCGCGGACGCCGAGCGCGATAGACAAGCAGCGACCCTGGCGAATCAGCAGCGCCAGTCAGCGCAGATGGCACAACGCACTCCTCCTCAAGCATCCACACTGCCGGCAGCCCGCCCGGGTAGCGCTAATGCTCAACAACAATCGAATCCCGTAGCTACGTGGTTCATCAATGGTCCTGGTTGGAAATACACCCTGGTGCTGGGCCTACTGCTCTCCTTCTGGTCTGTTGTACGCCACCATCGTGGGACTGCAACCATTTACAGCGACTACACCGACGCCTTAATCACTAACCTTCTTCCTGCACTCGGCATCGTCACCGCTGGGGTGTGTAAATGGCTCGAAATGCCTGGCGTCGTTTCCGTTTTCTCGGTGGTAGCTGGCTTCGTCCTCTCGATTACTTATGCGGTCTACGCCACGGTGAAAAACAACAGAGGGGGGCTGAGCATCTTCCTTACGTTGGTGGCGAAGCTGACCCTGATTTCAGTCTTCTATGTCGTCATCGGGATGCTAATTGCCTCGCTGTTCAACGGAGGCGCACGACGCAAGGGCGAATCTCAGGCCAGAGCCGATGCGCGCAATCGGCGTGAGCGAAAGGCGATCATGGCGCTGATTACGTCACTCTCCGCTGCGTACACAGCTCTTACTGCATGGGTTTGTCGAAACCCAAAGTTCACCCCCGTGGGTGAGTGCCTCGAGTTCAATCGGGTGCCTGCACTAACGTAAGCCCCCTCCGCCGTGCGCCACACAGCGCACGCGCGTCATACCCATTAGTGTCAGCCATGTATCAAGGCGGGTGGGAGATCGCTAGGCCCATTCACCCTGATATGGCAGCATCTTCTCCGTCCGACCGGCCTGAAGTAGTTTGCAACAACTCTCCAGCGCAGGCGCCTCAGTTTCCCTGCATATTGCCAATTTCTAAAGAGTGATCACTTAGATGCCCTGGGTAAAACGTTCGCTTGGAATCCTCAGCCTGGTGCTGGTTACGGCAATCGCTTTGTGCCTCCACTTCTACTTGCCGCGCCATGAGGTCGTTCATGTGACTGGCGTTGAGGTGAAGCGCATGGATGCGGATGGTGTGATCAGCGCTGAAAACCCGGCCGATGGTCCAACCCGAGATGTCTATTTCATCAACACCGTTTCTACCGACGCAAAACGTGAGGTAGCGGTCTATCGAAATGAAGATACCGGTTGGGGATTCCCGTGGTACTTCAAATTCGATAGCGCCGATCTGCAGGCTAAGGCCCAGGACTACTCGCGTGACGCGAACCAGCTCGCGGTCATCCGGTATTACGGGTGGCGCTTCCAGATCTTCTCGATGTTCCCAAACATCACCGACATCAAGGCCACAACCAGTACCACGGAGCCTTTCCCAGTTTTCGTATCCCTATTCTTCGGCGGGCTGCTCATTCTAGTGCTTGCGATCACCCTCCTCGTCCGCCGAAAGCTTCGCGCCCGGCATAGGCCAATGGTCCCGAACCAGTAGGCTTTACCTTCGCCGTTATCCCCCCCGGACGTTGAGCTGTGTTGGGCACCGCCAGGACGCCGTCCTGGCTTCTCAACCGCCGGACCTGACTTCTCAAGGACGCAGTATGCAAATCACACAGGGCCAGCGCCTGCCGCTGTCCAGCATAGGTATTTCTGACCGCCTCACGGTTGCGGTCTCCATTCAGTCAAGCAATGTGATCGACGTAGCCTGTTTCGGGCTTGATCAGCAATCGAAGCTGTCCGACGACCGCTTCATGGTGTTCTTCAACCAAACCTCCTCACCTGGTGATGCCATCCGGCTGATTGGGCCAGGCCAGTTCGAAATTAACCTGGGCGCATTGCCGGCAACGATTGATCGATTGGTGTTCACCGCGGCGATCGACGGCGCGGGTGCCATGAAAGACATCTCATCAAGTCGCTTTGTCGTCAGTGGACCTGGCGCACCAAACGCCGCGACCTGTGAATTTTCCGGGAGCACCTTCTCCGTGGAAAAGGCGATTATGGTTGCCGACATTTACCGCAAGGGTGGCGAGTGGCGTATGCTCGCCAACCTGCAGGGCTTCAAAGAAGGCTTGAGCGCGCTTGTGCGCCACTTCGGCGGTGAGGTGAGCGACGAACCCGCGGCCCAAGCACCAGCTGCGCCGCCTCTTGTCCACGCGACGTTCTCACTAGAGAAGAAGGTCGCAGCCCAAGCGCCAGCATTGCTCAGCCTGGCAAAGAAAGCTCAGATCAGCCTGGAGAAAAACAACCTCACCAAGGTGAGAGCGAAGCTAGCCTTCGTGCTTGATGTGAGTGGTTCAATGAATGGCCAGTACAGCCGAGGCAGAGTGCAAGAGGCCATGAACCGGCTGATGCCACTCGCGGTAGCCTTCGATGATGACGGCGAGCTGGATGTTTTTGGGTTTGGGGCCAAGCCAGTTCACCTCTCGCCAGCCACTCTCTCCAACTACAGCGACTACATCGACACTGAGCAAGGTGGTTGGCGGAAGTGGGATGTGGGCCAGCGCGTAAATGACGAACCACGGGCGATGCGCCTCCTGATGGATTACTACAACCAAAGCGGGGACAAAACCCCGGTCTACATCATCTTCATCAGCGACGGCGGTGTTCATGAGAATCGCGCAATCACAAAACTGATGATCGAAGCGTCCTCTAAGAATTTCTTCTGGCAATTTGTCGGCCTGGGCGGAAACGGCTACGGCATCCTGGAGCGACTTGATGATATGCCAGGTCGCGTTGTCGACAACTGCAGCTTCTTCGCTATGGATGACCTCCACGACCTCACCGAAGACGCACTGTACGACAAGCTTACGAAAGAGTTCCCGGGCTGGCTCAAAGAGGCGAAAGCGAAGGGAATCATCAGTTGATACCCTGATTTTTCAGCGAGAACCGTACGAATTTCAGATGTTCCGAATCCTCGCACCAATTCAGCGCATGAAATAAAAATAGCCACCTGATCCGCAAGGGCCGAGGTGGCTTTTTCGTATTTGGTTTGGATGTTCCCGCTGGGCACTGCCTCAGCCCGGCGGATGGATCAACGTACCTGCTTCAGCGTTCTGATTCCCCAAAAGCGCGTACGCCAACACGTAGCCGCGGCTCCCTTCACCCCAGATAGTCAAGGTCAAACGGTTGGATCTCCCGGAAGCGCGCAGCACGGTCCAAGTCGACCCGAGCACCCCAGCTATTCAGCGCACCCACAGGATCTATGTGCTCAATGCGGCCAAAGTCCAAAAGGTCCCAGTCCTCGCGCCGCACGACCACAGACAAGATATAGGGCTCCTCGAGGCGCCCGGTCGCCGGGTCATTTCGTTGAACGTACCCTGACGCCAGGCAGCGATTGATTGCAGGCAGAAGCGCGAATACCTCGCCAACGACCCTGAACAAAGAGCCGTAACACAGCCCCACAAAGTCCCGTCGCACCTGGGCATCACTTCGTATCTTGAAGGTGAGCTTTCCATTACCTTTTGCCTCGGCAGTACGCCGCGGGGTATCACCCTCGTCAGGTAGATCGACATCCAAGGCTATCCCGGCTGCATCGTAAGTGAACTGATAGGCAACGTTCGTTTCCTTGGGCCAGGCTATGCCGCTCAGCACGTAATCGAGCGCTTTCTCCATGTGAGCGCTGAATCCCTTCGCAGCCAGGCGAAAGGTCTTCTCAGCTTCCGAGCGCTCATTGTCATGCGCGTCACGGGCTGCCTCCCACTCCGATAGATCCTGCTGGTAGATCTGCTCGCTGGTGAGGCGGTCAGCCTCGAGCTTGCCAGATCTGAAAATCCTATCAATGAGGCCAGGCTCAACTGACGCCGGCGCCGTCGGAATCGGTATCGAAAAAGGAGGTGGTAATGCCGCCAGACTCCCCGGCCGGGGAGTGCCGACATGAAGACTAAGGCAATCAGCGAGATCTTGGTTCAGCTTCTCGGCAGCCTTGGTAAGCAGCGCCTCAATCTCTGCAGCCTGCTCACTCTTCACACGCCTCACCACTGCAGCAGGTGGCGAGCTACCAGTGTCATCGACAATGGACAGCGTCCCATCATCCTGTACGCTGATCCTGATAGGCCCTGAATAGTCTAATGAACCGGAGCGAGGGGACGTCGACTGGCGGCCGCCATCTAACCGTTGGCGGTAGGACAAGCCCGTCCCGGGTAGGCCGGCATTCAGGAAAGTACCATTGCGCCCCATGGTCATGCTCAGCCCTTTCGGCCCGATTGACGCGCTCACCCCTGTTGCACTCAGGTTCAACCTAAAACCTGGCACGATCGTAATCCGCTTTGAGAAACGTAGACCCATAGCCCTATCCTTGACTCAAGATTTCCAAACTGGGGCGCTCTATCAGCGCGTGGTTACGCATAGTGGCGGCATTGCACGATGACAGACGTACGCCCCCTGTGAGAGCGAACGTTCAAGCACCTGGGAGTTGGACGAATTTGTCACCACTCCACTGGAAGCGCTGAGGGTATGGCTGCGTTGGGCAGCAACGTGGATCCTCATCGCCCTGAATCAGAGCGTCAATGAATATGGTGCGGCTGCCGACATCGCGCGCCTCACGAACGGCGCCACTGATCGCGGCATCGCCACCTTGAGCTTGCCAACCCTCTGGCGCATGGTAGAACGCAGAAAGCGTCTGGTAAGCCGTCTGTGAGCCGCCTGAGCCTTCGATGGTATAGAGCACTGCGGCATCCAACTCACCGTCACCATTCAGATCGACCTGAATGATTTGGCGACCCTCTGGGTACTCTACACCGCCGTCGGTATCGAGCCCCGCGATGTAGGCATTGATTGCACCAGTCAGTTCAGGAAACGACTGTGCTGCAGCAGTTGGTTGAGCCATCACGACTGGGGGTGGGGTCGCAACTGGGTTAGTCAATTGCGGCTCGGCTGGACCTGCTGGCATGGTATCAACGCCGGGGTTAGGCTCCGGCTCGACAGAGTTCGGGCTATCTTTGCCGTTCACGGCATCAGTAATCATTTGGTAACTCCGAAGTGCCTGATCGTCT
>NZ_JBJJMO010000095.1:0-12347 GCF_046231935.1 Pseudomonas sp. KCJK9111
ATCGTCTGGCTTCAGTCCTGCCTTCTTAGCACGAACAGAAAACTCCATTTGTAATTCGCTCAACGCCCGGCCCATGTCCTCCGGGTTGAAGGTCATTACATACCCTTTTGGGGACACAGGTTGCGAGTCACCGAAGAAAATTCGCGCGAAAATGTTAGGTCTCAAGTCCTCGAGTGCGTCCACGCCGTCTTCTACAAACTCGTCAGCGACATCTTGATACAGCGACCATCCCTCCTCTCCAAATAGCTTAGTGATGTCCTCCTTTGCTGCGTCACTTTTGAACGGGGTAAGCTCGAGAACCTTCTGGTTAAAGTCGATCGTTTGACTGCGGCAGCTATATGTGTCGTTGCCAAAACAATTCTGCCGCAACTCATTGAGTGCCATAGACAGACGTGCGTCATCTACTGCCTGGCCACATCCAGCCAGCATCGTGACCACAGCACTGGAAATCAAGATTCTCTTAAACACTTAAAACTCCGCAATCCATGCGCATCATGTGTGCGCGCAAAAGCTAGGTGGCCAGACCGAACCACCTGACAAAAAAAAAGCCCCTGCCGTGTAAGCAGGGGCTTTTCCAACAGGCTCAAGTTAGCCGATCGAAACGCCGTGGGACTCAGCCAATGGCTTCAGGCCGCCGGCAAAACCTTGGCCGATCGCCTTGAACTTGAACTCGTCGTTGTGACGGTACAGCTCGCCGAAGATCATCGCGGTTTCAGTCGATGCATCTTCGCTCAGGTCGTAGCGCGCCAGCTCTTTACCGTCAGCCTTGTTGACGACGCGGATGTACGCGTTGCCTACCTGACCGAAGCTCTGCTTGCGGCCTTCTGCATCGTGGATGGTAACCGCGAAGACCAGCTTTTTGACATCTGCAGCCAGGCCGGTCAGCTTGACGTTGACCTGCTCGTCGTCGCCTTCACCCGCGCCGGAACGGTTGTCGCCCAGGTGCTCAACAGAACCGTCTTGCGAGGTCTTGTTGTTGTAGAAGATGAAGCTGGAGTCGTTCAGAACCTTGCCGTTTTCGCCGGTGATGAAGATCGAGGCATCGAGGTCGAACTCGGTGCCGTCAGTCACGCGAGGGTCCCAGCCCAAGCCTACGACTACTTCGGACAGGCCTGGTGCTTCTTTGGTCAGCGAGACGTTGGAGCCTTTGGACAGAGAGACAGCCATTGGATAATCCCTTTAAAAATAGGTGGTTTGCTCGTTAGCAGCTTGTGCTGCTAACGAAGGGGGCAAATATTAGAAGTTCATGCCATACGAGTTGGCGAGCGCCTTCAGACCGCCAGCGTAGCCCTGGCCAACGGCGCGGAATTTCCACTCGCCGTTATTACGGTACAGCTCAGCGAAGATCATCGCGGTTTCGGTCGATGCGTCTTCAGCCAGGTCGTAACGAACAACCTCGACACCGGTTACGTCGTTGGCGATACGGATGAACGAACCGCCGACCTGACCGAAGTTCTGCTTGCGAGCATCGGCATCATGGATGGTAACGGTGAACGCGATCTTGTCGATGTCCGCTGGCACTCGGCTCAGGTCGACCTTCAGTACTTCGTCATCGCCGTCACCAGCGCCGGTACGGTTGTCGCCGGTGTGCTCGATCGAGCCATCTTGGCTTTTCAGCTGGTTGTAGAAGATGAAGTCTGCTTCACCGCGAACCTTGCCATTGGCAGCCAGCAGGAATGCACTGGCGTCGAGGTCGAACTCGGTGCCATCGGTCGAACGCGGGTCCCAGCCCAGGCCGACGATGATCTTGGTCAGCGACGGGTCAGTTTTGGTCAGGGACAGGTTGCCGCCTTTCTGCAGGGTCAAAGCCATTTCTTAAACTCCTTGTTAGGGTACGAGTGATTCAGTTGGATTCTGCTTGAGTGTCTTCCTTTTCGGGGAAGATCACACTTGCAACGATGCCGATGACCAACACCACCATCACGATGAGGAGGCTGGTGTTAGGATCGATCTTGAAGCCATGGTGGAACATATGATCTGTGGCGTTGAGGCCCAGTTTTACCGCGATGAAGAACAGCAGCGCAATGACAGCTTTCTCCAGGTGCACCAGGTAGCGCTTCAAGGCCTCGAGTACGAAGTACATGGTACGCAGGCCCAGAATGGCGAACAGCATAGCGGAGTACACGATCAGGGGCTCACGGCTTACTGCGATTACGGCTGGCACGGAGTCGAAGGCGAAAAGCACATCGGACACTTCAGCTACGACCAGGCACAGGAAGAGCGGCGTTGCAAACAGACCGCCCTTTGCAGCCAGGCTCATGCCCTTGTTCTCAGGCTTGAGCAGCTCGCCTTCGAGAACCTTACGGCTAACGAAGAACTGATTGCCGTGCAGCTTTGGCCATACCGGGAACAGCTTCTTGGCGAATCGATAGGCAATGTGCTTGGAGTAGTCTTCCTCCTCCTCATCATCACCGCCGCTACGAAGCATCATGACGGCGGTCCAGGCCACGATCAGTGCGAATACGATTTCCACCCAAGGGCCGAACGCCAGAAGGCCGGTACCGATCGCAACAAAAATACCGCGGAAGACGATAGCGCCGATGATGCCCCAGTAGAGCACGCGGTGGCGCAGGCCATCAGGCACTTTGAACCACGCAAAGATGGCCATGAACACGAACAGGTTGTCGACGCTGAGAACCTTCTCAAGGGCATAGCCGGTGACGAACAGACTGGCGACTTCAGGGCCGTGCTGAACGTACAAGAACCCTGCAAACGCGAGGGATATTGCTATCCAGAAGACGGACCAGACGGACGCTTTTGCCAGCGAGACCGGCTTGTCGCCGCGATGTGTAACCATGTCGAGCAGCAGAGCGCCTACGGCGATGCCGACGAAAACCATCATGGTCAGCGGGGGGAAACCGATATGGGTAACTTCCACAGGTCAATACCTTAAAGTTCGAAATCAGCTGGGGACAGGCCCAGCTCCAGGCAGATCAGACGGCAAGCCGCCTTTTCCTTTTCATCAAAATCACCATCGGATGCGCCGACGGAGCAGGTAACGCGAACGAGAAGGCGTGCCGCCCCTTCGTTGTCTTTGATCCGGCCGATGACCTTCAATGCCTCGGCTTGACCGATCTGAGGGTCAAACTCGAATTTGCTCATCGCGTCGTTAAAGACCGCGAGAACGTCGGTCAGGCTGAACACCTTCAACTCGGGAGAGTTGTTGATGAAGCCGATCATCTTCTGCTTTTCTTCTGGACCTGCGCCGTTGCTGGCCACAGCTACCATGGCGCAACCGTTGGCAGTGGCTTCCATGAACTTGCGATTCTTATGCTTGCCGACCTCGGCAGTAAGAGTCTCGCGTGCTTGCGCACCTTTTGCTTTCAACCAACTGAGCATGCTCGTACCTCAAAAATGGCGGAGCCTTAGGCCCCGCCAGTGGTGGATTACTTGGACCCTGCGCTCCAGCGCATGCCCCAGCGGTAGGCCTTATCCATGGGCTCTTGGCTTCTATGGAAGTCAACTCTGCGAGACACCTTAACGGCGCCGTTGTCGTTTTCAAGGAGAGCGATGGCGCAACATCCTAGGTTCCCTCCCTCCTCGTTCAACCGCACTTCGATCTCTGGCTGGCCAGGGATGAAGATGGTCACCACACCATCGGTCTGTCCCCAGTTAGGAGCACCTTCGTAGATGAAGGCGTAAACCAGGATGCGCTTGATCTGACTCCACTTCTTACCATTGATGTGAATCCACTCGCCGCCGGATACGGAGCCAGTTCGGTCATCACCCATGAGTTGAATGTAGGGTTCGTCTTCAAGGTCGCCAAAGGCATTGCCCAAAGCCTGGACCACGCCCTTGTGACCGTCCTGCAACTCAAACAAGCAACCAACGTCGAGGTCGATAGACTTGCTACGACTGAAGAAGCCGCCAGACTTGCCTTGGTTCCAGTTCAGGTTCACCCGGATTTCACCGAACCCAGCAGCTGTTTTTTCCAGGCTGATCGAGGAGCGAGTCTTGTCGAGGGTTACCTTACTCAGGCTGATAGTCGACTTTGGAGCTGGGGCCGGGGCTGGGGTAGGCGCTGGAGCAGGTGCCGGCGCAGCACTTGGTGCTGGCGTCGGGGTCGGGGCCGGGGCCGGGGCCGCAATGTCGACACCAAAGTGGGTTGCCAGTGGTGCAAGGCCACCAGCAAAGCCTTGAGCGACACATCGGAATTTCCACGCACCCTGGCGACGGTAGAACTCGCCAAGAATTAGCGCGGTTTCCTTCATACCCGAAGTCGGGATCTGGGTCTCAATGCCACCAGACACAGTGACCACAAGCATGGGTACACGGTCGAAGCTGGCTTTGTTCTCGTAGATGGTCGCCGTCAGCGCGACCTTTTCGATAGTTGCGTCCAGCCGGCTGAGGTCAACGGTGAACACGGCGCGGCCGGCAGCGGTATCAACCAGCTGCACCGACCCACCCAGTACACTGGGCTGGCCGTAGAAGCACATGTCATTGTCGCCACGGACCTTTCCAGTTGCGGTCAGGGTAAATGCAGACACATCAATGTCTGCACCTGGAATGGGCGAATAGCCCACCTCCACCCGCAGGCTCCCGGTCGCTACCGGTGCGTTACCACCAGGGACCAAGGTTGTCATGCGCGCACCGCCTGAACGGCCAGGTTCACCAAGTCGTCAGCAGTACGGCCATGGGTAGTCTTACCGATAGCTTTGAACTCCCAACCAGAAGCGCCGCGCGACAGGTTGGCCATGACCACGCCAGTGTGCTCACCCTGGTCACTGAGGTTGAAACGCGCCAACTCCTGTTTATTGCCGTCATTGACGATGCGGCAGTACGCATTTTGGATGCGAGAGAAGTTCTGCCCAGTGAAGCTGTTAGTCGTAAACACCAGGTGCTTAACCGATGCAGGAACGTTGTTCAGGTTTACGGTGATCGACTCATCATCACCCTCACCCTCACCAGTGCGGTTGTCACCAGAATGCTGGATCGAACCATCTTTGGATTTCAACTGGCGGAACCACACCAGGTCGACCGGCTTCAGGTCGCCATCCAGCATGATGCACGACGCGTCGAGGTCGATCTCTCCACCGCCACCACCAAAAATCTTGCCGAAAAGACCAGTAGCTTTCACAGGATCCCAGCCCAGACCCAGGGTTACCTTGGACAAACCCGAGCCCGCGGTCTTCTCCAGAGAAATGGACTGATTCTTCGAAAGGGTAAGTGCCATCGTTACGCTCCTTGTTGGTCATCGTGCTGTTGGGTGCCAGAGGAGACACCCGTAACTGAATTTGTGGTCGCGTCCGTCGAGTTCACACGCGCACCAATTTTCTCAATCTTCATCCGGCCACGCTGCCAGCGCGGGTGAAAGTGCCGCCAGTGCGGCTCTTGCGCTGCAGCAAGTAGCTCTTGATCCCCGCGGGTGTCACCCCAAGCTCGTAGCTTGTACTGGGCCAGCGGGCCATATACAGCTTCCAGGCGAAGTACCTTTGCTTCGCAGCGGCAGTTACTCCCGCTAAGCGCGCCTGTGAGCTTGCCTTCAACTACTTCAAGCTCAGTCCCAATCAAGCTGATACCCAGCTCCTGAGCGAATGGCATGAGCACTATCCGCGGAGAAGCTGAACAGATTGTTACCAAGGCACCGCTAGCAACCTCGGCCGCGACGGATTGTACGCCGGCCGGCCGCATGAGCCGTACCCAAAACGCCCTTCTGAATTCCGCAGCTTTCCGCTTTACCCAAGCCTCCTCAACACCAGTCAGGAAGGTGGCGACAAGCACAGCTTTAAGCTCGTCGCGACTCATTCCCTTGCCGAGGTAGCGAATGCATGCAGGAAGCATGCGTATCACCCGCGCGGCGAACTTCCGTTTACCGAACGCAAACAGCAGGAATGGGACGAAACTGTCTCGCCGGGTCAGGGTGCCGTCGAAGTCAAAAACCGACAGGACCTGGCCGGAGGCCGGGCCAGCTTCAATCATTTCATGGGTCATCGAACTGCCTCAGCCAAGCGAACTGGCTCCGCTATACCTGCTTCTGCGGGTTTCACACCGTGCCATTTCACCCGCTCGATGATGTTGATGGCCCAGTTGTAGTGGGTCGCTGGTTCAACCATCGCATCGTTGTGTTTGAAGACAGCAGGCGCAGAACCATCGACGATGAGTTTGGCGCAGTTGTAGTCCTCAAGAGGTACGCGGAAGCTGTCATGGATCTGCGCAATCTGAGTGGGGTGAATCGCTGTCTTACCGACCAACCCGTGGGCAATATCCAACTCCAGTTCCTCGGCGAGCAACTGAGGTGTTGCGAGCTGCTCGAAAACAGGGGCGGTAAGAGCAAAACCTTGAGCGCCTAGGACCCCACACAGCATTGGAATCACGTACCCCATTGGGGTCTGATACAAGGTCGTAGCCGGGTTACGGCGCAGTCCGAGACAACTCATCAGATCGTTTCCACCAATGCGCAAAGCAAGGATTCGATCACCTAACTCTGAGCGAAGCGCGCAACCCAGTTCGCCCATCGCCCCAGGGTTGTATACGTCGCTGGTTTCAAGCGTGGGCATCAACAGCAGGTCGGGGTTGGTAACTGCTCGGACCCACTCACCCAAGGTGGCAAGGGACAACTTCGGCACTACAAACCCATGCGCTGCGGTGATCTCAGACCACTCGTTGAGTAGAGCCGCCATCTTCGAATCACGCGGACGTACGAAAACCAACGGACTTCTCGGAGAGCGGCTAGCTCGTGGTCCGATAGCAGTCAAGATCGCCCGCAGCGACTGCAGTGCATGCTCAACATCGGTAGAGGCAACCGCATCCTCTAGGCAGATAACGAGCGAGCGAAGACCAGGCTGCTTATCAGCGCAAATCACGTCGACGATATCGGCTCGAGTTGCAGGCATGTAGAGCGTCGCGCCCAGGGCCCACGGGGAGATGCGGTCCATTAGCTCACCTCCCGGATGATGGTAACGGCACGGTATGGCCCCAAGTCTTCACCAGCTTCCTGTACCTGGATGCCGGCACGGTCAGTCAGATGGATCAGCAGTTGGACGTCTGCGTCGTTGCGGTCCCGCACCAGTACCTGATCTGGGACCCGGCGCAGCACAGCGCGAGTCGCTTCGGCGATACCTGGCTTGATGCGATTCAAATTGGTCACACCAAATCGTTCAGAAAGACGGCTGACGACACCAAGTGCATCGTTCTGCAGGTTCTCTGCCTCATCTGGTGTCCACGGCAGAGCCGGACTTACCTCGACGGCAGCTCGAGCTGCTTCGATCCGATCAATGAATGCTCGGGTCACGTCGTGCTCTCGCAGGTGGTCATATACGACGCAACCATGCAGCCCGCCATCACTCGGCCAGATCGAGCGGGAAACCAAACCGGAGACGGTCGCACCGAGAATACCGCATGGGATGATCCAGTCTTCAGCCGAGGCTGCCAGCCAGGCCCGTCCGCACGGATCTGCCAGTACGACCAGTCGGGGGTCTTCAGGGAAACGGCTGTCTCCTGCAAGGCTGCGCTTGATCTCCCCAGAGATTGCGCCTTTGCCCGTCCACCCATCGACGAAAACGATGTTCTCGGCGCCGTGCGCAGCGATGATAGATTCAAGCGCAACAGTGTCGATACCGCGATCGCGGACGATGCTGATGCCGTAGTGATGTGCATCGCGGCCCAGGTCAATCAACGCACGGCGTAACAGAACCCCAAGCGGAAGCCCGGCGCGAACGAAGGACACGAGCGCAATCGTCGGACCCTGATAGCGTTCTTCCAAGGCCAGAGCCAGGGATTGAACGTCCGCCGCCATGCGCAGGCCGTTCTGAGTCATCGCTCGCTCGAACAACTGCATGTGAGTCTGTGACGGCGCATCTTCCTGGCTGATCATTTCCGAGTAGTGCTTTTGCTTGGACTGGATCAGCCGCTCCTTTTCCAGCACATCGGTCAGGCCGATGTTCACTGGCTGCAAAAGGAAATGAACATCCTCAGGCAAGTAGCTACCGCTACCAACAGTCATCGAGGTCAGGATCGGGTTAAGCATGGATGCTGCCCTCCACCAATGCGGCAAGCTGGCTCCGCGCCGGAGTCGACCAGAAATCGCAGAGGTTCATGTAGCCGAGATCGGTGATGCTATCGCCGAAGCCGAGCGCAGGGCGCTCCCCGTTCAACTCACGATCCTGCTTGAGGAAGTGCTCAACAGCGACGCGCTTGGACAGACCTGCAGGTAACAGGGCAAGGTTGTTGCCGTTGGAATGAGTGTGCATGCCTTCGATCAGGCCAGCTTCTCTCAGCTTGTTGCGCACCAGAATCAGGTCAGCGTCAGAACCGTTGTTGTGCTTGACCACAACGTAGTGACGCTGATCGGCCTCTTCCACAACCCAGCCACGAAGCGATACACCTTGCTCGTCCCCAATACGCAACGCCGTCTCACACAGCACGGGCAAGCGGTCCTGGAACGCCGAGAGAATTCCATTCATCACGCCATGCCAGTCCATATTGACGGAGCGGTCGGGATTCAGAATCAGGCCGCCATGGGAGCAAATAGCAGGGCCAGTGAAATCCAGACGAACACGGTTGAAGGCCTCGGCACTGCGCGCAGTAACGGGTACCACATCAGTCGTTGCCAGAAGCCACCCAAGGAACTGCTTCTGCATCTCGGTCTGGTAACCACTCACTTCACCGTTAACGTCAAAGGACGCCGGATAGCGCGAAGTGCCCTCAGGCATTTTTCGAGCGGTTTGGAAGAGGGTGTCGTCCAGGTCGACCAGAGCCAGCGGGCGCTTATTTGCCATCGACGATCACCTCCGCGTTCAAAGCTTCAATCAACGCAGCCGGCACAGCCTGTGCGTCCGTCTCGCTGCAGATCAGCACTCGATCGAATTGCCCGGGTGCCACGTTGTAGAGGAAGTTAACGATGCCCAGACCGTAGTTGTCCGAGAAGTTCAGCGCGTGCCCAATCGAATGACCAAGTGCAATTGGCGAACGGGTAGTCGAGCTGAAATGCACATCGGCGCCAGCGCGTTCAAGGCGTTCAGCCAACAGGAAGGGCTTCCAAACGAACTCACCGGTACCGAGGACGATGACCCGCTCACCCGGCTGGACAGCGATGTTGAGCCCCAGGGTGTCTGCTACCCCACGGGTACCCAGTCGGCCCCAGTCGTTTTCGGGGTTTACAGCCCAATCCCCCGCGGCCACAGTGCCGGTGTCCGGCATTTCAGGAAGCGGAGCTTCAGGATCTTCGGTGAAGCTGTAAGCGCCACTCAGCAGGGATACCTGTGCGGCCGCTTCGCCGATGCTGCTCGACACAGCGCCCGCAGACCAATCAGTCAGCACGCAGGTGACAACGCGCTCGATCTGGTTGAGCCCAGCGTCCACGAGTGCGCGGTGTAGATTGATGAACGTGCGACCGGTCGAGGCCTCATCATCAACGAGCACCAGCGACTTGGCGCTGCGCATCATTTCCGAGAGTTGAGGTTCGGACGGCTCATGAATCAAGTGTGCACTGGCATGGCTGTGCTCTTCTTCAAAACGAGCAAAAATCTGATCGCCTACCGGGTGGCGGGTGCTGACGATGTACATGGTGCCAGCTCGTGACTCGCTGAGGGCGCGATGAACGCCCGCCCCCAGGCCGACAGCTGTCTCTGCCATACCGATGACCAGTACAGGGCCTGGCAGGTCGGATGGGATTTGTGCAGCCAAGGCCTTGTAGGATTGCTGCATCACCGATGGCTTGACGGGAATGTGCTTACCCAGCACCCGAGAAACAAACAAAAATGCTCGTTTCGGATTGCGGCGCTCGGCAAAGCCAAAAAGAGACTCAGGCGAAATGGAAGCCTGATGCACATCAACTTCGAGAATGCCGCGCTTCAGCGTGGCGCTCAACTTTGTAGACGCTTGATTCACTAAACTATGCTCCATGTAGGAGTTCCGTGGACGATAGTAGTGAACCTAACGTGCGCACTTTTAATTTCAATGGCCTGCAGCATTTAAATTCGCGCTTCGATTTTCCAAAGCGACGGCTGAACACCCTGCGCTATATCGGCAGGTGTCTGCGCTGCATGAGAGTCATTGACTGTGATGTGGATATGGCAAGCTTCTAAGAAGGCGCCGAGCAAATGGGACTTGACCGCAAAGTTCATGTTCTGCGCATCTGGCACGGTTGAGGTAACCATGCCGACCACACTCCCCCGCGAGTCGAACAGTGGACTACCACTCGATCCGGGCTGAATTGCCGCTGTGAACTGCAAGAGGCTCGAGTCATTACGCAGTCCGAACAGGGCGGAGACGCCGCCCTGAGTGACATGCGCACCACCGCCAGCAAATCCCGACATTGGGAAGCCAATCGCCGTCACTGCGTCGCCCAGGGAGCAGCCGCCGGTTGCGGCGAACTGGACGGGCGTCAATGGCGCACCATCTACTCGGAGCAATGCAATGTCGTTTGAAGAGTCGACCATCACTGGCTCAGCTCGGTACCGACCATTGAAGGAACTGATCTCAATCGACGACATCCCCTCGATGACATGGGCGCAGGTCAGCAGCACGTTGCTGGACACAGCAAAGCCAGTGCCAGTGACGGCCGTTGCACCGCCATTAGGGCGAGAGTCACGACTCCCAACCTCTGGATGGTCAGGGTTGGCTTCGTCAATCTCCAACCCGAGCCTGCGGCCAAACGCCGCCAGGCCATAGGCTGAGCCTTCTGCCATGGCCCGGAATTTCCATTGTCCACCGCGGGAATAGAACTCGCCCAATATCAACGCGCTCTCGCCAAACGCGCTGGTATCCAGATCGTAGGCAATCGTTTCTTCAACCTTGAGCTTGGGGTTGCCAAGAGAGCTAACCGGCCCGAGGTTGGAGTATCTGTAGACGATCAGCAGAACGCGATCACCGCCGGCAGGCAAGCTCCCGAGCTGAAGCGAGCAGCCGACCTGCTCACGACTGCCACTCCACTGCATCCAGGCGGGCTGCTCAATATGAAAGAGCGCTGCAGCCCCCCTTGGGGATCGTTTGTCATCAACAGGGATCAGCGCGACAGCTGCGGTCGAGCCAAAAGCGTTCTGCTGCGAAGACTCCAGCGTCCACGATGATTTTGGTGAAGAAAGTGCAACATTGGCGCCTGGCGTCAGCATGTCTCGCTCCCTGAGTAGACAGAAACTTTAATCTAGATTTGGTACACGTGGTACCAGAATGATGGCCATTCTATCACCCAGCCGGGGCCGTAACGGCAATAGTGATCGCCCGAATTCGCACCCCCTCCTTCCAAGAAATCTGTGGCTCTGGGAGGCCAAGCCGGCGCGCAGCGAAGATACCCGCAAGGTTGACACCAGCTTCACGGGTGTAGCCAACACCACCTGAATATCGTGGGTTGATCTCAAGAAGCCTTGGCATCCCATCGGCGCCATCGCGGGTCTGGACATTGATGATGCCGTCACAACCGAAATGCTGAGCCGCGGCGACAGCCAGGTCGGTTGCCGGCGTGTCTCGCTCGAAAGTTTGGTGCGCTCCGGCTTTCCGGCGACCGACATACGCCACTACCTTGCCGCCCTCACAAACCATGTCCACGGAGCACTCAGGCCCTGGGAGGTAAGGCATCACCAGCATCGGCTCACGAGCTGGCCCGGCTGAGTAGATGCGATAATAAGTCTCGAAGTCGACTTCTCGAGCATCTGGGTTCGCAAAGCAGCGGAATGGATCTACCCCGGCCTTGAACCGCCAGAATCCCTGTCCATAGATGCCAACAACCGGCTTGATACAAACCTCTGAAGTCGGACTCAAGGTTTCATAGGCAGCGAGTAGCTGATCTGGGTTTTCAACCGTGATAGCGGGGATGCAAGCCAATCCAGCGCGTTCTGCCTCGGCTGTAAAATTGGCCTTGTCGTCAACCAGCTCAAAAGTGCGCTTGCTCATTCCGCCGGTAACAAGCGTGATGCCTGCGCGCTCAAAATCCGCACGACGGCTCTCATACGCGCCCCCAACGCGACCAGCTAAGACCACCCTAATCGAGTTCTCGATTGCGGTGCGAAGCACCCAGTCAATGCGATCTTCGCGGTCTTCAGGCTCCTTAAAGCTGCCGTGTGCCAAACCGGTGATCTCCGGCCGGTCACCCCCATGGGATGCGAATACGCGAACACCGGCTGGGAGTGCCTCCAAGGCGCCCAGAATGATGTCGCGCTGAGAAGCCTGACCCTGTAGAAACCAGATCATTGAAACCACCTTGATTTAGTGCAATTGAATTTGGATCTAGGATCCTGACCTTGGGCGAGATGGTAACGGTTGAGCCGGCGGCTTCAAGCGGGGCGACATTATGATCTGCCTCCCTGGAAAAGGCTTCTGGCCGAGCGACAAACGCACCACGCAAATTGTTGCGATTTATGAATGGGTTAGATGCCGAGAATCCAGGGTGAACTACCGTCAGGAAGGTGACT
>NZ_JBJJMO010000096.1:0-12334 GCF_046231935.1 Pseudomonas sp. KCJK9111
GTCGCAGGTTCGAATCCTGCTGAGTCCGCCACTTTCGAAGTGGTTTTGTTATCAAGGCTGCTTCAAAAACCAGTGGTAATCTGGTCTAAAACTACCAAACGGACTCATAGCTCAGCTGGATAGAGTACTCGGCTACGAACCGAGCGGTCGCAGGTTCGAATCCTGCTGAGTCCGCCATACCCAAACAGAAAGCCCGCTCACTGAGCGGGCTTTCTGTTTTTCTCAGCTTTGCGCATTCAATCGTTTATTCAGCCATGCCCTCTGTACGGGCTCTAGGGCTCTGTGCCTGCCCGCCAAGCGCTTGGCAGGGCGCACGCGCAACCGCGCCCAATACTATTGCACCGATGGTTTCATGCGTTGTCAGAGCAATGACGCGCAAACGATTGTTATAGCCAAAAATTTAAGCGATCTGTCAGCTTGAGCAGTGTATGATTGCGCCCGTCAGCCCCGCCGGGGCTTGTGGATCACCACCATGGACTTACCCAGTAGTTACTCCCCAAACCGTTTCGTACAGATAGATCTAATCGATTGATTCCCCCGGCGTGCTCCGCGGCTGGGAGTGGAGTTCGCCTATGACGGAAGTAGAAGTAAAGAAAGCGCAAGAAAGCCTCCAGGATCGTCTGTCCCAGGTCGTCGACCTGCTTCAGCGCCAGCGCCTGGTTGAAGATGTCACGCACCGCCAGGAAGGTGCACACAACGACTTGGTAGAAAACCTCGTCCACCGGCAGAATCTTGTCGAGTTGCAACGCAAGCTCGATGATCTGCACCCCGCCGATATCGCTTACATCCTCGAAGCTTTGCCCCTCGAAGACCGCTTGACGGTCTGGCAGCTGGTGCGCTCGGATCGTGACGGCGACATTCTGCTTGAAGTGTCAGACGCCGTGCGCCAGTCCCTGATCGCCGACATGGACGATCACGAGCTGCTGGCCGCTGCCAAGGAAATGGACGCCGACGAACTGGCCGACCTGGCGCCTGAGTTGCCACGGGACGTGGTTCATGAGCTGATGGAGACCCTCGATGCTCAGCAACGCGAGCGCGTACGCTCCGCGCTGAGCTATGACGAGGAACAAGTCGGCGCGCTGATGGACTTCGAGATGGTGACCATCCGTGAAGACGTCAGCCTGGAAGTGGTATTGCGTTACCTGCGCCGTCTCAAGGAATTGCCCAACCACACCGACAAGCTGTTCGTGGTCGATCACGATGGCATTCTCAAGGGTGTGTTGCCGATCAAGCGCCTGCTGGTCAACGACCCGGACAAGCAAGTGGCCGACGTCATGGCCACCGATCCCGTGTCCTTCCATCCCGACGAAGACGCCTACGACGCAGCCCAGGCCTTCGAGCGCTACGACCTGGTATCGGCACCAGTCGTGGACAAGAGCGATCGGCTCATCGGGCGTCTGACCATCGACGAAATGGTCGACCTGATTCGCGAAGAGAGTGAGACCGAAGTGTTGAACATGGCGGGTCTGCGCGAAGAAGAAGACATCTTCGCGTCGGTCTGGCGGTCGCTGCGCAACCGTTGGGCATGGCTGGCCGTAAACCTGATTACCGCTTTCGTCGCATCCCGGGTCATCGGCTTGTTCGAAGGGTCCATCGAAAAGCTGGTTGCCCTGGCCGCGCTCATGCCGATCGTGGCGGGCATCGGTGGCAACTCCGGCAACCAGACCATCACCATGATCGTGCGCGCCATGGCCCTTGACCAGGTGTCCCCAGGCAATACCTCGCGCCTGATGCGCAAGGAGCTGGCGGTGTCCTTGATCAATGGGTTGATCTGGGGTGGCGTCATCGGCGCGGTGGCCTTCTGGCTTTATGGCAGTTGGTCGCTTGGCTTGGTAATGACGGCCGCGATGACCTTGAACCTGCTGCTCGCGGCCCTGATGGGCGTGCTGATACCGATGACCCTGACGCGCCTGGGGCGCGACCCGGCAATGGGGTCGAGCGTGATGATCACCGCAGTTACCGACAGCGGCGGTTTCTTCATCTTCCTGGGGCTCGCCACCGTGTTCTTGCTCTAACGACTCGAGGCGTTACGTCGTGCGTGACGCCCGGTTTGTCTGGATGATAAAGGCAGCGAAGAGGTCGCCACTTCAAAACAAAAAAGCCAGCATCAGCTGGCTTTTTTGTGGATGGCAGCAATGGTTTGCTTCAGGAAGCGTCCGCAGCCATTTCCACGTCATGGGCAATCAGGGCAACCAGCGCATTCTGCTGACGATGGGACAGCTGGCGGAAGCGCTGCAGCAGCTCGCGTTCGTGCAATGACAGTTCAGGGCTGTCCAGGCGCATGCTCAATTCCTCACCCAGGGCACCTTCCTGGATAAGGCTCTGTTCCAGGCGTGCAATGATCTCCGAGTTCATGCTGCGGTGGTGGTTGCGTGCTACCTCGGCGATGCGCTCACGCATCCCGTCTGGCAGGCGAACGACGAACTTGTCAGCAGTGCGGCTCGAATAAATAGCCTGTTTCATTGGGCGCATATAAATTGACCAGATTTTGGTTCAGGGGAGGCGGTTCTCAAATTGGCCGCGCGGGGTGGAAATACGACCGCCTTATCGCCAAAATGTTCAACCGGTTGTGCAGGTGGACGCTCATCTTGCCTCAATGCTGCCGTTTCCTTGGCGTCAATTCTGTGACAAATAGTGATCTGCATAAAGGCTTTATGCCAGTACCAATTGTCTGAAATGAGCACTGGTTAAAATTTTCACACGTCCAGTCATGGCCTCACGTCAGACGTATCCCCGCTAATCCTGCAAAAAACCTGAAACCTGCGCCGAAAGTAGCGTCAAACGCACAGGTTCTTAATCAGAGAGCATAGTGGCAATGCACCATGATGCAAGCTGCGCTTCGCCGTTAAAAGGCAGGCTGATTCTGTTGATCGGACCCTCTGGCGCGGGCAAAGATTCATTGATCGATGCGGCCCGCCCGCAGCTGGCGGCCGCGCATGTCGAAATAGCCCGTCGGGTCATCACGCGCTCGCCTGAAGCCACGGGGGAGGCAGCGGTAGGTGTCAGTGTCGAGCAGTTCGAACGTATGAAGCAGCAAGGCGCATTCGCCATGCATTGGCAGGCCAATGGTTTGCAATACGGTATCCCCCGGCAGGTAGATGAGTGGCTGGAGCAGGGCAGGTCGGTGCTGGTAAACGGCTCGCGCGGCCACTTGGCGCAGGCCCGTACCCGCTACCCTGATTTGCTGGCCATCCGTGTGGACGTCAGTCTCGATATCCTGCGTCGGCGCCTGCAGGCCCGCGGGCGGGAGACCCAAAACGAGATCGACCAGCG
Source organism: Pseudomonas sp. KCJK9111 (assembly GCF_046231935.1). Classification (NCBI taxonomy): domain Bacteria; kingdom Pseudomonadati; phylum Pseudomonadota; class Gammaproteobacteria; order Pseudomonadales; family Pseudomonadaceae; genus Pseudomonas; species Pseudomonas sp. KCJK9111. The sequence goes on from NZ_JBJJMO010000096.1 coordinate 3,274, forward strand.
TCTGGCTCGGCATGTCAGCCTGAGCGATACGGCCGATGATGGCGCCCGAACGGTGGACAACTCGACTACGCTGTCCTCGGCAGTCGAGGCCTTGCTGGCAGTGTTGCGAGAAGAGGGCGTTATCCAGGCGCACTAGGGCTTCGGAAAAGGTTTACGCTCAAATGGCACTCCAACACATGACAAACGGCCGCACGCTGGTTAACATGCACGCCGTCCCGCTGAGCAGCGCCTGCTGCCAGTTGCCGTGTCTCAGTAGCTCAATTGGATAGAGCATCCCCCTCCTAAGGGGAAGGTTGCAGGTTCAATTCCTGCCTGGGACGCCATTTCTCCCCAGTGCCTCCAGCACTCCCTTCTCCTTCGCTCATCGCCCGTTACAAATCTACGCCTTAAGACGTATTTCAGCCCTACGTCCGTACCCCTATGCTTGGTCCCGTCAACGGTCAACCTCACAAGGCGCGCGCCGTCTTTCATCACCTCAGCAGCCCTTGGATTTTGGGCGCAGTTGCTGGTTATCCAGGAGTTTGCATGAACCAGCACGTCACCCCCGTGCCCACGGGTTTTACCCAAGAGCAGCTGCATACGCTGTTTGACCTGATCAGCGACGGTATCTGGGATTGGGATGCCAATACGGGTTATGTCTATCGCAACCCCGGCTGGTACCTCATGCTCGGCTATACGCCTCACTCCCAGGAAAACTCGGTACTGACCTGGGAGCGGTTGATCCACCCCGACGATTTCCAGCGTGTCATGGCCCACTTCGATGCCTATGTCCACCAGCGCAACGAGCGTTACCTGGTCGAGTACCGGTGCCGCTGCGCCGACGGCACCTACCTGTGGGTCGAGGACAGTGGGTACGTGATCGCACGCAACCCCGATGGCTCGGTGGCACGCATGCTGGGTGCCCATCGCAACATCGACAGCGGCAAGCGCCAACTGGCGCAGCTTGAGCGGCGTAACCAATCGCTGGAATGCCTGGTCGCCGAGCGCACGCGCGAATTGTCCTGGGTAAACGAACAGCTCCAGCGCCAGCTGGACGAGAACCGCGAGCTTGCCGAGCGGGATTCCCTGACGCGTATCGCCAACCGCTATCGGCTGGAGAGCGTGCTGAAGCAGGAGTGCGAGCGGGCCAAGCGCTTTCGGCAGCCACTGTCGGTCATCGCCATGGACATGGATGATTTCAAGCCGATCAACGACCAATACGGGCATGCGCAGGGCGACGCCGCTTTGATTCGTGTGGCCGAGACATTGCGATCGCGCCAGCGCACAAGTGACTTGCTGGCCCGTTGGGGAGGTGATGAATTTGTCCTGGTCCTGCCCCAGACGAGCCTGGAGCAAGCCTGCGCCTGCGCCGAACAACTGCGCCAGGTAGTGGCGCAGTTGGAGCCCATTGGCGAGTGTCGATTGACGTTGAGCTACGGCGTAGTGCAGTGGCGCGAAGGCGATGACACCCACAGCCTGCTGGCGCGCGCCGACCAGGCGCTTTACCGGGCCAAGGGCGCAGGCAAGAACGCCGTCGCCCAGTGACCTGACGACCCCAGGCCGCGCCAGGGGTCAAATGTGCAGTGCGTGGCCCAGCGCGCGCAGGGCGGCCTCCTGCACCGCCTCGCCCAGGGTCGGATGGGCATGAATCGTGCCCGCCACATCTTCCAGCCGCGCGCCCATTTCCAGCGATTGGGCAAATGCGGTGGACAGTTCAGAGACGGCCACGCCCACCGCTTGCCAACCCAGCACGAGGTGGTTGTCGCGGCGTGCCACCACCCGTACAAACCCCGTCTTGGACTCCAGGCTCATGGCCCGCCCGTTGGCGGCAAAGGGAAATTGCGCCACGATGCAGTCCAGCCCTTGCGCCACCGCCTGATCAGGGGTCAGGCCAGCGACGACCACTTCCGGGTCGGTGAAGCACACCGCGGCGATGGCGGCCGGCTCGAAGCGACGTGACTTGCCCGCGATGCGTTCGGCGACCATCTCGCCCTGGGCCATCGCCCGGTGCGCCAGCATGGGCTCGCCCGTCACGTCACCAATGGCCCACACGTTGCGCATGCTGGTCTGGCACTGCGCGTCGATGGCAATCGCCGCCCCATTCATGCGCAGGTCCAGGCATTCGAGGTTCAAGCCCTGGGTGCGCGGGCGCCTGCCGGCCGCTACCAGCACCCTATCGGCGTCAAGGCGCAGGGGCGAGCCTTCGCTGTTCCGGGCCATCAGGGTACCTTGTTCATAGCCTTCCACCTTGTGATCAAGGTAAACGGCGATGCCCAGCTTTTTCAGCGACTCGACCACGGGGGCGGTGAGCTCGGCGTCGTAGGTGGGCAACACCCGCTCGCGGGCCTCCACCACACTCACCTGCGCACCTAGCTTGCGGTACGCAGTGCCCAGTTCCAAACCGATGTACCCGCCACCGACCACCACCAGATGGCGCGGCACCGTAGCGGGCGTCAGCGCCTCGGTCGATGAAATGACGGCGCCCCCCAGCGGCAGCATGGGCAGCTCGACGCTGCTTGAACCCGTAGCCAGCAACAGGTGTTCGCAGCGGATGCGCTGGCCGTCGACTTCCACGTGCTTGCCGTCGAGCAGCTTCGCCCAGCCCTGGATGACCTTGACCCCGTGCTTTTTCAGCAGGGCGGCCACACCGGTGGTCAGTCGGTCGACGATACCGTCTTTCCACGCGACGCTCTGACGGATGTCCAGCTCGGCGGAGGCTACGCGGATGCCCAGTTGGGAGCCCTCGGCAAACCGGGTGGCCTGATGGAACTGCTCGGCCACATGAATCAGCGCCTTTGACGGAATGCAGCCGATGTTCAGGCACGTTCCGCCCAGCGCCTGCCCTTCGACCAGTATCGTGGGGATGCCCAGTTGGCCGGCGCGGATGGCGGCCACGTAGCCGCCGGGGCCGCCGCCGATGATCAGCAGCGTAGTTTCGATGATCGGTTGCATGCTCACTCCACAAACAGGCAGGCGGGTTGTTCCAGCAGGCTTCGCACGGCCTGGATGAACAGTGCGGCGTCCATGCCATCGACTACCCGGTGATCGAACGAGCTGGACAGGTTCATCATCTTGCGCACCACAATCTGGCCGTCGACGACCACAGGCCGCTCGACCATGCGGTTGACCCCCACGATGGCCACTTCTGGGGTGTTGACCACCGGCGTGCTGACGATGCCGCCCAGTGCGCCGAGGCTGGTCAGGGTGATGGTTGAGCCCGACAGCTCCTCGCGGCTGGCCTTGTTGGTGCGAGCGGCATTGGCCACCCGTGCAATTTCCGCTGCATTGGCCCACAGGCTGCCCGCCTCGGCATGGCGCAGCACTGGCACCATCAGGCCGTTGTCCCCTTGGGTGGCGATGCCGACGTGCACCGCGCCGTGGCGGGTGATGACCTGTGCTTCGTCGTCGTACGTGGCGTTGATCTGCGGAAAGTCACGCAGTGCCACGACCAGTGCACGGACCAGGAACGGCAATAGGGTGAGCTTGCCGCGGTCCTGGCCATGCTTGCTGTTGAGCTGCTGGCGCAGCGCTTCGAGGGCGGTGACGTCGATTTCTTCGACATAGCTGAAATGGGCCACGCGACGTTTGGCGTCCTGCATGCGCTGGGCGATCTTGCGCCGCAGGCCGATTACCGGGACTTGCTCGCTGTCGGTGCGCTTGGCATAGCCGCTGGGCGCCTGCTCACCGGTGCGTTGAGGCTGGCTGAGGAAGGCATCGAGGTCTTCGTGCAGGATGCGCCCGGCAGGGCCGCTCCCGTGCACGTAACGCAATTCAATGCCAGCATCCAGCGCGCGCTTGCGTACGGCGGGCGAGGTGAGGGGTTTATCGCTGGCCTGGCGTGGAGCCAGCGGTGCGGCCGGGCGGCTGGCCGGGGGCGTCAAGGTGGCCGGCACGGGTTGTTCCTGTACTGCCTGCTTGGGTGCTTGGCTGGCAGGCGGTGTTTCGGCCGCCTTGGCTTGCGGGGCATCCACATGGTTGCCGTTACCTTCGACCTCTATGCGGATCAGCTCGCTGCCGACCGACATCACTTCCCCAGGCTGGCCGCCCAGGGCCATGACCTTGCCGCTGACCGGGGAGGGGATCTCCACCGTCGCCTTGTCGGTCATGACATCGGCCACGACCTGGTCCTCGGCGATCAGGTCACCTACCTTGACGAACCACTCGACCAACTCGACCTGCGCGATGCCTTCGCCAATGTCCGGCATCTTGATGACATGCGTGCCCATTCAGACCTCCATGACCTTTTTCAATGCCGCACCCACCCGCGATGGCCCTGGGAAATACGCCCATTCCTGTGCATGGGGGTAGGGGGTGTCCCAACCCGTGACGCGCTCGATGGGCGCTTCCAGATGGTGGAAGCAATGCTCCTGCACCAGCGCGACCAGTTCGGCGCCGAACCCGCAGGTTCGCGTGGCCTCATGCACCACCACGCAGCGCCCGGTCTTCTTCACCGACGCGACGATGGTTTCCAGGTCAAGCGGCCACAGGCTGCGCAGGTCGATCACCTCGGCATCGACGCCCGTCTCTTCGGCCGCGACCTGGGCGACATAAACCGTTGTGCCATAGGTGAGCACCGTGACGTCGTTGCCGGGCCGGGTCACCACTGCCTTGTCTAGCGGCACGGTGTAATAACCGTCGGGTACGGCGCTTTGTGGATGCTTGGACCATGGCGTCACGGGGCGGTCGTGGTGGCCATCGAAGGGGCCGTTGTACAGGCGTTTGGGCTCAAGGAAGATGACCGGGTCATCGCATTCGATCGAGGCAATGAGCAGGCCTTTGGCGTCATAGGGGTTGGACGGCATGACCGTGCGCAGCCCGCACACCTGGGTGAACATCGCTTCCGGGCTCTGGCTGTGGGTCTGGCCTCCGTAAATGCCCCCGCCGCAGGGCATGCGCAGGGTCAGCGGCGAGATGAATTCGCCAGCGGAGCGGTAACGCAGCCGCGCCATTTCCGACACGATCTGGTCCGAGGCTGGGTAGAAATAGTCGGCGAACTGAATCTCCACCACCGGCCGCAAGCCGTAGGCACCCATGCCCACGGCCGTGCCGACGATGCCGCTTTCGGAGATCGGGGCATCGAACACCCGTGATTTGCCGTACTTGTTCTGCAGGCCTTCGGTGCAGCGGAAGACGCCGCCAAAGTATCCGACGTCCTGACCATACACGACCACGTTGTCGTCGCGCTCGAGCATGATGTCCATGGCCGAGCGCAGGGCCTGGATCATGGTCATGGTGGTGGTGGCCATGGCGGTTTCCGGGTTGATGCTGCTGTTGTGATCGTTCATTTCAGACCCCCAGTTCCTGACGTTGGCGACGCAGGTGGTCCGGCATTTCCTTGTACACGTCCTCGAACATCGAAGCGGCACTGGGAATGTGTCCGTTGGCGAGGGTGCCGTACTGCTCGGCTTCCTTCTGCGCGGCGACCACGGCAGCCTCGAATTCGGCCGTGGTGGCCTGGTGTTCTTCTTCGGACCAATGGCCGATCTTGATCAGGTGCTGCTTCAGGCGAGCGATCGGGTCGCCCAGCGGGAAGTGGCTCCAGTCGTCCGCAGGGCGGTACTTGGACGGATCATCGGACGTGGAATGCGGGCCAGCACGGTAGGTGACCCACTCGATCAGGCTGGGGCCAAGGCCGCGGCGTGCGCGTTCGGCTGCCCAGCGCGAGGCCGCGTAGACGGCCACGAAATCGTTGCCGTCCACGCGCAACGAGGCGATGCCACAGCCCACGCCGCGGCCGGCGAAGGTGGTGGACTCGCCGCCGGCGATGGCCTGGAACGTGGAAATCGCCCACTGGTTGTTGACCACGTTGAGGATGACCGGGGCGCGGTAGACGTGGGCGAAGGTGAGGGCGGTATGGAAGTCCGACTCAGCGGTGGCACCATCGCCGATCCAGGCCGAGGCGATCTTGGTATCGCCCTTGATGGCCGAGGCCATGGCCCAGCCCACCGCTTGCACGAACTGGGTCGCCAGGTTGCCGCTGATGGTGAAAAAGCCCGCCTCGCGTACCGAATACATGATCGGCAACTGGCGACCCTTGAGCGGGTCGCGCTCGTTGGAGAGCAGTTGGCAGATCATGTCCACCAGCGAAACGTCACGGGCGATCAGGATGCTTTGCTGGCGATAGGTCGGGAAGCACATGTCGGTGCGGTTCAGCGCCAGGGCCTGGGCGCTGCCGATGGCTTCCTCGCCCAGGCTCTGCATGTAGAACGACATCTTCTTCTGGCGCTGGGCGACGACCATGCGGCTGTCGAAGATGCGGGTCTTGAGCATGGCACGCATGCCTTGGCGCAGTATCTGCGGGTCTATGTCCTCGGCCCAGGGGCCCTGGGCATTGCCCTGTTCATCCAGCACGCGCACCAGGCTACCGGACAAGTCGGCGGTGTCGGCGGCTTCTACGTCGATGGGGGGTTTACGGACCTGGCCTGCGTCGTTCAAGCGCAGGTAGGAAAAATCGGTCTGGCAGCCTGGCCGGCCGGTAGGCTCGGGAACATGCAGGCGCAGGGGGGCGTACTCGTTCATGCTGTTTACGCTCGCTCGGGTATTTGTTTTTGTGAGCTTTGAAGCGGTCGCCGCTAAGTGCCGGCTCGTGACCAGCAGGTCAGCGTTAGCTACATGTTAGTTGCCCTGGCGCAGAATATTTCTCTCTAGTTGATTGCCTTTGGCGAACAGGCCAGATAAACATTCCGCATAAACACAATAAATCGGTGATTTTGTCTCATGCGCAAACTCGATCGTACTGACATCGGCATTCTCAACAGTCTTCAGGAAAACGCCCGCATCACCAACGCCGAACTGGCACGTTCGGTCAACCTGTCGCCTACGCCTTGTTTCAACCGAGTGCGGGCCATGGAAGAGCTGGGCGTCATTCGCCAGCAGGTCACGCTGTTGTCGCCCGAGGTGCTGGGGCTGGATGTGAACGTATTCATCCATGTGAGCCTGGAAAAACAGATCGAGCAGGCACTGCACCGCTTCGAGGAAGAGATCGCCGAGCGGCCCGAGGTCATGGAGTGCTACCTGATGACCGGTGACCCGGACTACCTGCTGCGTGTGCTACTGCCCAGTATCCAGGCGCTGGAGCGGTTTCTGGATTACCTGACCCGCCTGCCGGGCGTTGCCAACATTCGCTCCAGCTTCGCGCTCAAGCAGGTGCGCTACAAAACGGCGTTGCCATTGCCGGCAAACGGGATGACCTTGCGCGAATGACTGCTGTCCAAGCTCGTCGACGCCCTGTGGCCTGGCCTGATCCATTTTTTACCTGGCCATGGGCAAGGGACCATTTGATTTTGCAGCACGGGGCCTGCAACGCTTGGCGTTAGCCTTTATTCTGCACCTACAACTGCCAGCTCAACCCGGGAGCCGAAGGGATTTATGCGCACTATCTGGAAGCCGTTTCAGTCGTTGTATTTCGCTGCACTGATGATGCTGATCGGCTCGGGCCTGCTCAGTACCTACCTGGCGCTGCGCCTGGCTGCCGACAACGTCGATAGCCTGTGGGTCGGTGCCTTGATGGCGGCCAACTACTTCGGCCTGGCCGTGGGCGGCAAGGTCGGCCACCGGCTCATCGGCCGAGTGGGGCACATACGTGCCTATGCCACCTGCGCCGGTATCGTCGGCGCCGCCGTGCTCGGGCACGGCCTGACCAACTGGCTGCCGGCCTGGGTCGGGCTGCGGATGATCGTAGGCCTGGGCATGATGTGCCAGTACATGGTCATCGAAAGCTGGCTCAACGAGCAGGCGGACGTGAAGTACCGGGGCGCAGTATTCAGCGGGTACATGATCGCGTCCTACCTGGGCCTGGTGTTGGGTCAGCTGATACTGGTGGTGCACCCTGAACTGGGGCTTGAGCTGCTGATGCTGGTCGCGATGTGCTTCGCCCTGTGCCTGGTGCCGGTGGCCATGACCCGCCGCATCCACCCCGCGCCACTGCGTCCGGCACCGATGGAGCCCAAGTTCTTCATCAAGCGCGTGCCGCAGTCGCTCAGTACGGTGCTGGGTTCCGGGCTGATCGTCGGCTCGTTCTACGGCCTTGCTCCGCTGTATGCCGCCAGTCAGGGCCTTAGCACCGAGCAGATCGGTCTGTTCATGGGCTGCTGCATCTTTGCAGGGCTGGTGGTTCAGTGGCCGCTGGGCTGGTTGTCTGACCGTTACGACCGGGCGGTGTTGATTCGCAGTGTCGCAGTAGGGCTGGCCGTGGCCGCCGCGCCGTTGGCGATCCTGCCCGACGTGCCGCTGGAGTTGCTGTTCGCCATGGGCTTTGTGGTATCGCTGTTGCAGTTCAGCCTGTACCCGCTGGCCGTGGCTTTTTCCAACGACCACGTGGAGAGCGAGCGCCGCGTTTCGCTGACTGCCATGCTGTTGGTGACTTACGGCGTGGGGGCGTGCATCGGGCCCCTGGCTGCTGGCGTGCTGATGAAAGTGCTGGGCGTGCAGATGTTGTACGCCTTCTTCGTGTTCTTTGCCCTGGTACTGGTCTGGCGTATCCGTCCAAAAGCTGTCACCGGCTTGCACCAGGTCCAGGATGCCCCCCTGGGCCACGTCGCCATGCCCGCCGCCGGCTCGCCCCTGTCGGCAGCGCTGGACCCGCGTGTGGATGAGCAGACCGTGCAGGATGTGATGCAGACGCCGGTGGCGGCCGAGGACACGGAGGAAGCCGAGAAAGACGGTGAGCTGCCGCAGGAGGAGGTACAGGGGGACAAGCCGGCTTGAGTGTGACCGTAACGCGCCTTGGAGCACGTGGAGCGTTACGTGTGCCAGACGATGCACTCCGGCCTCGGTAATTTCTGTGTTCCAACCTATCGGCTGGGGCCGCTGCGCGGCCCATCGCGGCACGAGGCCGCTCCTACCCGGAAATCGGCTAGCCTTCAGGGGCGGCGCTAGGCCGTTTAGTTCGAAGGCCAGGCGTCCGCTATCTCAGCCAATACAGGACCAAGGTAAATACCGTCTTGATCCTCACCTCGCAAGTGCGATTTGAGGATCAAGACGGGGGTATGTGTGATTTTGAACGTTTAGGCAGCAACTTGAGCACGAAGTCAGAGACATGAGCTGTCTTGCTCTTGCTTCTAAGCGCGCGGTAGCCCAGGCC
>NZ_JBJJMO010000097.1:0-11661 GCF_046231935.1 Pseudomonas sp. KCJK9111
CGTCTACCATGATCGAATCCGTCGACAATTTCCTTGCACGCCTGCAACAGCGGGACCCTGGCCAACCGGAGTTTCACCAGGCTGTCGAAGAGGTGCTGCGCACCTTGTGGCCCTTTCTGGAAGCCAACCCGCACTACCTGCAAGCGGGCATTCTAGAGCGCATGGTCGAGCCTGAGCGTGCAGTGCTGTTCCGGGTGTCGTGGGTGGACGATCAGGGCAAGGTCCAGGTCAATCGCGGTTACCGTATCCAGATGAACAGCGCCATTGGCCCTTACAAAGGCGGCCTGCGCTTCCATCCTTCGGTGAACCTCAGTGTTCTGAAATTCCTGGCATTCGAGCAGGTCTTCAAGAATTCCCTGACCTCACTGCCCATGGGCGGTGGCAAGGGTGGGTCTGACTTCGATCCCAAGGGCAAGAGCGACGCCGAAGTGATGCGCTTCTGCCAGGCCTTCATGAGCGAGTTGTACCGTCACATCGGCGCCGACTGCGATGTACCGGCCGGGGATATCGGGGTAGGCGCCCGTGAGATTGGGTACATGTTCGGTCAGTACAAGCGTCTGGCCAACCAGTTCACCTCCGTGCTGACCGGTAAGGGCATGACCTATGGCGGCAGCCTGATTCGTCCGGAGGCCACGGGCTATGGCTGTGTGTATTTTGCCGAGGAGATGCTCAAGCGCCAGGGCCAGCGCATCGACGGTCGCCGCGTGGCGATCTCGGGTTCGGGCAACGTCGCGCAGTATGCGGCGCGCAAGGTCATGGACCTGGGGGGCAAGGTGATCTCGCTGTCCGATTCCGAAGGCACGTTGTACGCCGAAGCGGGCCTCACCGACGCGCAGTGGGAAGCGGTGATGACCCTCAAGAACATCAAGCGCGGCCGCATCAGCGAGCTGGCCGGGGAGTTCGGCCTGGAGTTCTGCAAGGGCCAGACGCCGTGGAGCCTGGCCTGCGACATCGCGCTGCCATGCGCGACGCAGAACGAACTGGACATCGAGGATGCCAAGGCGCTGTTGGCCAACGGCTGTATCTGCGTTGCAGAAGGCGCCAACATGCCGACGACCCTGGCGGCTGTGGACATCTTCCTCGAGGCGGGCATCCTCTATGCGCCCGGCAAGGCGTCCAACGCCGGTGGCGTTGCGGTGTCGGGCCTGGAAATGTCGCAGAACGCCATGCGCTTGCTGTGGACTGCCGGCGAAGTGGACAGCAAGCTGCATGGCATCATGCAGTCGATTCACCACGCCTGCGTTCACTTTGGTGAGGAGGAAGATGGCCGGGTCAACTATGTGAAAGGGGCCAACATTGCGGGCTTCGTGAAGGTGGCTGATGCAATGCTGGCCCAGGGGGTCGTCTGATTGGGTGAGGCTTGGCAGCCCATCGCCGGCTACTCGGGTATTGAGCGGCCTCGCCGGGCCGGCTGCGGTGGGCTATTGGCCCGCCGCTTCGATCTCGATGATCTCGATGGCCTGTTCACCGACAGGCCGGCGCCATGTCACTTCATCTCCCGGGGCTGCGCCCAGCAAGGCCCTGCCCAGGGGTGATCCCCAGTTGATCAGGCCACGTGCCGCGTCAGCCTCATCTTCCCCAACCAGGCACACCAGGTGTTCCTGGTCCTGATCGTCAATGAACCTGACGCGGCTGCCTATCTGCACTTTTTCGGTGGACAGGGCTGCCGGTACCACCTGGGCACTTTGCACCCTGGCGGCGAAATAGCGCAGATCCCGCTCGACTTCGGCCAACCGCTGTTTGTCGGCACGCTCGCCCTGGGCCTGCAATTCACTGCGCAACGTATTGAGTTCGGTCAGGCGCCGTTGCAGCTGGCGCAGGCCGTTGGCGGTGACGTAATTACGCTGGTCGCTGACACGCCGCTCGACCGGTTGGTCGGCCTGGGCGGCGGCTTGGTCTTCGTTGACGAATGCTCGGCTCATGAGTGCCTCCTTGTGCAGAAGACCATCATGGCAGGGGCGGGGTTTCAAGCGATGTCCACCTGCGACACCTTCAGCGCCAGGCGCGGGCGGCGCCGCGGTCTTTCTCCTGCTGCCACTGACGGTCCCGTTCGTCCCAGAAACGCTCGTGGTAGCGCTGCTGTTCGGCGCGCTCCTGCATGGCCTGGCATTGGCGAAAGCCATCGTCCCAGCCAGACTCGTACTGCCGTTCTTGAAGATAGCGCGGCACGTTCTTGCGAAAATCACCTGCTGGTACACCCGCGGCCTGACGGCCACTGCTGCACCCGTCCTCGAAGCCATCGGCGTAGGCAGGGGGATACCCCTGCCCAAGCATCTGCTCGTGAGTCGTTTCGCACCCCGACAGCAGCATCGCCACGCACAGACCCAACCAGAACCGCCCCATAGACCTTGCCCTCACGCCGTCCGGGTAAAGTCTAGAAGGCCACTTGTGGGCGTGCTGTCAAAACCGTGTCAAAGAAGGGTTGAGGAGGCCACAGGCCGCAATATCGCCGTAAACATGAACGCTTTCGCAACAGACCAGCCCATCAATAGTGATACCACTTCACTTCCAGCATCACCTCGTTCTGCGCCGTGGACAGGTGGCTGAACTGACGCGAGGCACTCAGGCGCAGCCCCAGGTTCTGGCTGATTTCCCACTGCTGGTTCAGGCTGACGCTTCGGCGCACCTCGCCATTGGTGAAGTAATCGCCCTTGGCCTCCAGCGTCATGTTGCCAAGCCCATTGCGCCACAGCAGCCCGCCATTGAAACCTGCGGCAGGCGCAATGAACTGCGCGAAGTCGTTGTGGTGTTCTACACGGACCGTGCCCAGTGCAAAGCCCAGCAGGTCATCACCCAGCTGCCAGGTGCCACCGGCGCCACCATTGACGTGGCTCACCAGCACCTCGTCATCGTGTTTGCCCGGCACTCGCTCAAGGCCGCCGGCCACTTGCCACGACCAAGGCTTGAGCAGTTCGTTGCGCGGTGTCAGCGAACGGATGGTTGCCAGGTCCAGGCGTTGCACTTGCCAGTCATTGCCTTCGTACTGACGCACTTTCAGTTGCAGGATCTCGATCTGCGCCCCCAGTGGGAAGCCGTAGGCGTTGTCGTTGAGATCATGGTAGGCCATGCGCAGGCCATACTCGGCATAGGCGCGGTCTTCTCGAGTGCCCACACCCAATTGCCAGGTCCGCGAATCATGACCGTCCTCGGGCAAGCCCGGGCGCTCGATGGCCAACGGCGGCGGCGGGTTGGTGTTGATCGCGCGTAGCAATTCGAAGCTGCGCTTGGCTTGGCCGGGGTCACGCTCCTGGCCATTGGCTCGGTAGCGCTCAAGGCGGTAGGCGGCGTCTTGTACCAAGGCCTGCCGCTCGCGGGGCAGTGCCTTGAATGCGGGGCTTTGCAATTGCGCCGTGTCGGCGCTTACAGCCAGCACCTGGCGTTTCTCGTCATGGTCCAGTGGCTCAGCACGCGCCAGCAGTTCGCGTTCGCGTGATGGCCGGTAGATTTCACTGGCGACCAAGCCCGATTGCTTCACCGCCTTCACGGTGTCGGTTGGTATGGCGGTCAGCGGGAACTGCGAGGTCAGGTCCAGGCCTGGCCGAGCCACCTGCAGCAACTCCAGCAGGCGATAGGAGCAGTTTTCGTCGAAGAAGAAGTAGTCGAACTGAATCTGTTTCAGTTCCCAGACGTGCTCGACCATGCGGCCAGTTTCTTCTGGCGTGAGGTCCAGCTGGTATTCCCACAGGTCGCGGTTTTCCAGGCTGCGGTATTCCGACAGTTTCTCCTGGTAGGGCATCAGCGCGAACAGCCCGGGATAGCCACCGGCCAACCCTTTCCAGGCATACAGAATGCTGTTGTCGCTGCCTTCGATGTACGCGCCGAAGTTGATCGCATAGCTGAGCAGCGTGGTGTCGTCACTGCGGGTAGTGGACTGGTCGATGCGCAGCAGCGTGTGCCCGAACATCGACGAGGGGCTGTTCAGGTAGGCAGCCGGGAAGATCAACGCGGCGCTGTGCGGGTCGATCGACTGGTACCAGGTCTTGAATTCCTGGCACTGGGGTTGCGGCAAATCCTGTAGGCCAAGTTGCTCTTTCAGCCAGCGTGTACGGGCCGGGAATACACATTGGGCGTGCTTGTCGCCCAGGCTTGCCGGAGCATACAGCGCCTGCACCGTCGCCTTCAGCTCACGGTCCGGGTGATGTGCGCCATCCTGGGCAAGGAAGAAGGCGTCATCGTCCACGTAGCTGCGCCAGCCACCGAGTTTGCCGGTTTCGTAATGGCCCAAAGCAATCCAGTAGGGGGTACTGGCCAATTGCTGGAGACGGCCTTGGTCCAGCATCGGCGCAGCATGAACAGGGGCGCAGAGCAACAGCGCCAGAGAGGCAAGGCGTTTGAGCATATCGGGCAACTACTTCCAGACGATGCCGAAGAAAGAGAGACCCGCCCCGGAACCGGGGCGGGAAACGCGCGTTTAGGCTTCGGTAGCGTACTTGGCCAGGCGTGGGTCGTTCTTCAGAACGGCCAGGGTGTTGCTGTGCACGGTTTCAGCATTGACGTCGGCGCTGCTGAAGATCTGGTTGAAGTGGTCGTGGGTAACCGATGCGAAGTGCGCACGGTCTTCCGGTGCCACGCCCAGTACCACGGCGTAGGTGGTCAGTGCTTCACCCTGACCCATGGCCATGTCTTCGGAAAGCTCGTTCATCATGCCGTTCATGGCGAACCACGATTTGCCGCCGTAGGTCAGTGCAGACTTGGTGGAGCAGCCGTTGGTGCCGGAGGTCATGCCGAAAGTGGCGTTACCGGAAGTGCCGTTGGTGGTGGAAGCCAGGAAGTGTGCCGGAGTGCCGCGCTGGCCTTCGAACAGCATGTTGCCCCAGCCGCAGTTCGGGCCGCCTGGCGCGTCGGCCATGGCGTTGAGCGAAGCGACGGTGAACAGAGTACCCAGAAGAATCCGTTTCATAGCATTTATTCTCTATTTGACTTAAACCAAGGGTCAGGTTTCTGGCAACTCGGGTGCCAGGTCGGGAAAGCATTTCACCCACCCGCGCAAGTTGGAGTTTAGGCATGTTCCAAAGGTTGCGTTACTGATTGCGAAAAATTTGCTTGTACAAGACACCGTCGCACCTGCGACATAAATCCCCAGGAGCCTTGCAACCCGCGCGCAGGCAGCGCCAGAATGCTGCGTATCTGCCCCGCCGAAGTAAGGAAACCCAATGCCCGATCCTGTCGCTGCGCGCCTGCGTCTTGCGCCTGAAGCCCTCACCCGGCGTTTCTCTCCCGAGCAGTTTGCTTTCACCAACACGGACGATCTGGAGCCGTTCCGCGGCGTACTGGGCCAGGAGCGTGCTGTCGAGGCCCTGCAATTCGGCGTGGCCATGCCGCGCCCCGGCTATAACGTATACGTCATGGGCGAGCCCGGTACCGGCCGCTTCTCGTTCGTCAAACGCTACCTCAAGGCCGAGGGCAAGCGTCAGCAGACCCCATCCGATTGGCTGTACGTCAATCACTTCGACGACACCCGCGAGCCGCGAGCCCTGGAATTGCCATCGGGCAGTGCCGGGGACTTCATCGCCGACATGAACGGATTGATCGACAACTTGCTGGCGACGTTCCCGGCCGTGTTCGAGCACCCCTCGTACCAGCAGAAAAAAGGCGCCATCGACCGCGCCTTCAACCAGCGCTACGACCGCGCCCTGGATGTGATCGAGCGCGCTTCGCTGGAAAAGGACGTGGCCCTGTACCGCGATGCCAGCAACGTGGCCTTCACGCCGATGGCAGACGGCAAGGCTCTGGATGAGGCTGAGTTTGCCCAGTTGCCTGAGCACGTGCGCGAACAGTTTCACGAAGACATCGCCCTGCTCGAGGAGCGTTTGAACGAAGAGCTGGCCAGCCTCCCGCAATGGAAGCGTGAATCGAACAACCAGTTGCGTCAGCTCAACGAAGAAACTATCACCCTGGCGCTTGAGCCTTTGCTGGCACCGTTGTCGGAAAAGTACGCCGAGAACGCTGCTGTGTGTGCCTACCTGCAATCGGTGCAACTGAACCTGTTGCGCACGGTGGTCGAGCAACTGGTCGAGGACAGCAAGACTGACGCCGTGGCGCGCAAGATGCTCGAAGAGCAGTACGCACCCAGCCTGGTCGTGGGCCATCATCATGACGGCGGGGCGCCGGTGGTGTTCGAGCCGCATCCGACCTACGACAACCTGTTCGGCCGCATCGAGTACAGCACCGACCAGGGCGCGCTCTACACCTCCTACCGGCAGTTACGTCCTGGGGCCTTGCACCGGGCCAACGGTGGCTTCCTGATCCTGGAAGCCGAGAAGATGCTGGGCGAGCCCTTCGTCTGGGATGCGCTCAAACGCGCGCTGCAATCGCGCAAGCTCAAGATGGAGTCACCCCTGGGCGAACTGGGCCGGGTGGCAACCGTCAGCCTCACCCCGCAGGTAATTGCGCTCAACGTGAAGCTGGTGATCATCGGCTCGCGTCAGCTGTATTACGCGCTGCAAGACCACGACCCGGACTTCCAGGAGATGTTCAGGGTACTGGTGGATTTCGACGAAGACATGCCCATGGTCGACGAGAACCTGGAGCAGTTCGCCCAACTGCTGCGCACCCGTACCAACGAGGAGGGCATGGCGCCCTTGACCAGCGACGCGGTAGCCCGGCTGGCCACCTACAGCGCTCGCCTGGCTGAAAACCAGGCACGGCTCTCGGCCCGGATCGGCGATCTGTTCCAGCTGGTCAGCGAGGCCGACTTCATCCGTCAGCTGGCCAACGACGAAATGACCGATGCTGGCCATATCGAACGTGCACTCAAGGCCAAGGCGACGCGCACCGGGCGGGTCTCGCAGCGGGTGCTGGACGACATGCTGGCCGGCATCATCCTGATCGACACCCAGGGCGCGGCCATCGGCAAGTGCAACGGGCTGACCGTGCTGGAGGTGGGCGACTCGGCATTCGGCATGCCCGCGCGTATCTCCGCCACCGTGTACCCGGGCGGCAGCGGTATAGTCGACATCGAGCGCGAGGTCAACCTGGGCCAGCCCATCCACTCCAAGGGGGTGATGATCTTGACCGGCTACCTGGGCAGTCGCTATGCCCAGGAATTCCCGCTGGCGATCTCGGCCAGCATCGCTCTGGAGCAATCCTACGGTTACGTGGACGGCGACAGCGCCTCGCTGGGTGAGGCCTGCACGTTGATCTCGGCCCTTTCACGCACCCCGCTCAAGCAGTGCTTTGCGATCACCGGTTCCATCAACCAGTTCGGAGAAGTGCAGGCGGTCGGTGGTGTGAACGAGAAGATCGAAGGTTTCTTCAGGCTCTGCGAAGCCCGTGGCCTGACCGGTGAGCAAGGAGTGATCATTCCACGCGCCAACGTGGCCACGCTCATGCTCGACGAACGGGTGCTGCAGGCGGTTGAGAGCGGCACTTTCCACGTGTATGCGGTCAGCCAGGCAGATGAGGCACTGAGCCTGCTGGTAGGTGAGGAGGCGGGTGTGCCTGACGAGAAAGGGCAGTTTACCGAAGGCAGCGTCAATGCGCGCGTGGTCGAACGGCTGCGCGAGATTGCCGAGATGATCAGCGAGGAAGACATCGAAAAGGCGGAGAAGGAGCGTCTTGAAGAAGTAATTGCGCAAGCTAAACCTGCTTGAGTCAATAAACCGGCGCTGGCGGCCAATGGCTACCGTTCGGCGCCGGTTTTCCATCTTTTGCTGGCGCTCTTCTATGCTGAACCAAGGACGCTATCAGTGTTCAGGATGAAGACAGCCCATTCACAGGGCTGAACAGAGCTTTCAGAGGACGCGGCCATGCGCAACCTCAGCCTTACACGTCAGTGCCTGGGCCTTGTGACCCGCATCGAATGCAGCATTCGGCCCCTGGCTGGCGATACTGGTATGTGGACATTGTTGTTCGCCGCCGGCATGGCCGGTGAACAACCCTCGGCAGTCAAGGCCCAGGGGCCGTTTCACGGGCCGCAAGTGGCCGAGTCCGTGCTCAATGCCATCGTCGACAGCCTGACCCTGCATGGGTATCAGCTCAACGAAGACCCGCCCATCTGGTGCCTGCACTTGCAGGCGCAGTTGCGGCGCATGAACGGCGAGCGCACCAAAAACCTCGGCGATTACCAGTTCCATCCTGAGACCTGAACAGGCCGGGGCAGTCATCCAGCTTTTGCTGCATGAGGCGGCTGGCTATACTCGCGGTCGTTTTTTCCAGCCACCTACGAGTCCTCATCCTCCATGGAACGTATTCTCGAAAATGCGATGTATGCCTCCCGCTGGCTGCTCGCCCCCATCTACTTCGGCCTGTCCCTGGGCCTATTGGCCCTTGCGCTGAAATTCTTCCAGGAAGTGGTCCATGTTCTGCCCAACGTCTTCGCCTTGAGCGAAGCCGACCTGATCCTGGTGATCCTGTCGCTGATCGACATGTCGCTGGTCGGCGGCCTGTTGGTCATGGTGATGATTTCCGGCTATGAGAACTTCGTCTCGCAGCTGGATATCGACGAGAGCAAGGAAAAGCTCAACTGGCTCGGCAAGATGGACTCCTCTTCGCTGAAGATGAAGGTGGCTGCGTCGATCGTGGCCATTTCGTCCATCCACTTGTTGCGGGTGTTCATGGATGCCCAGAACATCTCCACCGATTACCTGATGTGGTACGTCATCATCCACATGACATTCGTGGTCTCGGCGTTCTGCATGGGTTACCTGGACAAGCTCACCAAGCACTAACCACAACTTCAGCTGCGCGCGGTGGTCTGCCGCGTGCAGCGAGGTGCCTCTCGATATGCTAGGCTGCTCGCCCTTTTCATCAAGGGCGTGGCTGCGCTGCGCCCTGCAGTGGAGCATGACAATGTCCGAGATCAACCTGTCTACCGACGAAACCCGCGTCAGCTACGGCATCGGCCGTCAGCTGGGTGGCCAGCTGCGTGACAACCCGCCGCCAGGTGTGAGCCTGGACGCGATCGTGGCCGGCCTGACCGACGCCTTCAATGGTGCAGACAGCCGCGTCAGCGAGGCCGAACTGTCGGCCAGCTTCCAGGTTATCCGTGAAGTGATGCAAGCCCAGGCGGCCGCCAAGGCCGAGGCTGCAGCGGCAGCCGGCAAGCAGTTCCTGGCCGACAACGCCAAGCGCGACGGCATCGTCACCCTGGATTCGGGCTTGCAGTACGAAGCGCTGAGCGCAGGTGAAGGCGCCAAGCCATCGCGCGAAGACCAGGTGCGTGTGCACTACCACGGCACCCTGATCGACGGCACCGTGTTCGACAGCTCGTACGATCGTGGTCAGCCAGCCGAATTCCCGGTCGGTGGTGTGATCGCAGGTTGGACCGAAGCCCTGCAATTGATGAGCGCCGGCAGCAAGTGGCGCCTGTATGTGCCAAGCGAACTGGCCTACGGTGCCCAGGGCGTCGGCAGCATCCCGCCGCACAGCGTGCTGGTGTTCGACGTCGAGCTGCTCGACGTTCTGTAATACCGCTGGGGCCGCGTTGCGGCCCTTTCCCGGCTCGCTAGAACTGTCAGTTCCAGTCTGTTCCCACCGGGCGCAATGCCCGTGCATAGCAGAACAGAAACAGGTTGCGCACCAGCTCCTTCAGCACCCCCGGCTCATTCGAATTCAGCCCGCGCAGGTCCAGATCGCCCTGGTCGCGCAGTTCGTCCAGCGCCTCTGCTTCGAGCACCGCGCACACTTCACCGGTCTCCCGATGAAGAATGCGCAGATACGGATGAGGGCGGTCCAGCCAGGCATCGATCAGATAAGTCATGACTACTCTCCTTGGATAACTTTCCAATGAGAATAATTCTTATTATCAAAATAGCAAGAACCAATTGGCGGATCTGGGTGAAATCAGACCTTGCGCACGAATTCCGATTTCAGTTTCATCGCGCCAATGCCGTCGATCTTGCAGTCGATATCGTGGTCACCGTCGCACAGGCGGATGTTCTTGACCTTGGTGCCAACCTTGACCACCAGGGACGAGCCCTTGACCTTCAGGTCCTTGATCACGGTCACGGTATCGCCGTCTTGTAGCACGTTGCCGACTGAATCTTTTTTCACCACGTCGTCATTGGCAGTTTCGGCTTCGCCGTTGGCCGACCATTCGTGGGCACATTCAGGGCAGATCAGCTGCGTGCCATCCTCGTAGGTGTATTCGGAGTTGCATTTGGGGCAGGGTGGCAACGTACTCACTTCGGTTCCTCGAACAGACAGGCGGAAAAAGCCGCCATTGTAGAAGGTCTGGTTTCAGAAGTGATTATGTCCGGACAAAAGTCCGTAGCGGTTCGGGGACGAACCGCGTGTGGGGAAGGGCGTGCCGTCAGTGGGTGCGTGCGACCGCGAACTGGCTGAGCTCGACCAACGCATCCCGGTATTCGCTGGCAGGGAGCACTTCCAGGCACTCGATGGCGCGCTTGACGTAATCCTGCGCCAGGGCTGCGGTGTACTTGAGTGCACCCGATGCCTCTACGGCGGCACGGATCTGCTCCAGGTCTTCGAGGCCGCCTTTCTGAATGGCCTGACGCACCAGCGCTGCCTGCTCGGCAGTGCCCTCGCGCATGGTGTAGATCAAGGGCAGGGTGGGCTTGCCCTCGGCCAGGTCGTCGCCCACGTTCTTGCCCAGTGCTTCGGCATCGCCTTCATAGTCGAGCAGGTCGTCGACCAGCTGGAAAGCCACGCCCAGGTGGTCACCGAACATGCGCAAGGCCTCGCGCTGGGCCTCGGAGGCCTGGGCCAGTGCCGCAGCACTGTGGGTAGAGGCTTCGAACAGCATGGCGGTCTTGCCGCGGATGACGTCCATGTAGACGTCCTCGGTGGTGCTGGCATCGCGTACCCGCGACAGCTGCAGCACTTCACCTTCGGCAATGACCCGGGTAGCCCTGGACAGGATCTGCATGACCGGCATCGACCCCAGTTCGACCATCATCTCGAACGAACGGGAATAGAGGAAATCACCGACCAGCACGCTTGGGGCGTTGCCCCACAGGGCGTTGGCCGTGGAGCGGCCGCGGCGCATGCCCGACATGTCGACCACGTCATCGTGCAGCAGGGTAGCGGTGTGCAGGAACTCGATGGTGGCCGCCAGCAGCCGCAGGTCGTCGCCCCGGTGGCCCAGAGCCTTGCCGCACAGCAACACCAGCAATGGACGCAGGCGCTTGCCGCCGGCCGACGTGATATAGTCGCCGATCTTCGATACCAGCGGCACGCGCGAGGTCAGCTGCTTCTTGATGATCTCGTCGACGGCGCTGAAATCGTCAGCCACCGCACGGTAGAAGGTTTGGGGTTGCATCGGCTGCTCCAGTGAGGTTGCGCGGCATGCTAGGTTGCGGGTCCCGGTGTGTCAAGGCACGGTGCCGGTCGGTCGGGCGCTGCACTTGCAAGCAAAACCTGTGTTGCGTACAATCGCGCACCCTAACTTCCTGGGCAGCACCTGCCTTACGCAATTGCGCCGGGCCGTTCCAGCCCTGTGCAGCCATGCCAGCCAATACTCATCATATAAAGCGCTGGGTGAGCAGGATTATCGGAGAAATACCATGTCTTACGCAGTAATCGTTACCGGCGGCAAGCAGTACAAAGTCGCTGAAGGTGAATTCCTCAAGGTCGAGAAACTGGAAGTCGCCACTGGCGAGTCCGTGACTTTCGATCGCGTTCTGCTGGTCGCCAACGGTGAAGAAGTCACCATCGGTGCTCCAGTTGTTGCTGGCGCTAAAGTAGTAGCCGAAGTCGTTT
>NZ_JBJJMO010000098.1:0-11623 GCF_046231935.1 Pseudomonas sp. KCJK9111
GAGGCCGATGGACCGGCGCGTCAGTGGTGGCAGTCCTTCAACAGCCCCGAACTGGACAACCTGGTACAACGCGCCCTGCATAACAGCCACGACCTGGCGGCCGCCACCGCGCGCATCCGCCAGGCCAGAGCCCGTGCCGCCATCGCCAATGCACCCTTGCTGCCAGCGGTCGAACTGGGCGTGGATGCCAGCCGCCAGCGGCTGCTCAAGGGCGAGGGTTATAACGACCTCGATGCCACCAGCAGCCAGCGCACCAGCACCGCGTTCGATACCCAGCTCAGTGCCAGCTATGAAATCGATTTCTGGGGCGGCCTGCGGGCTAGCCGCGACAACGCCCTGCACGCACTGCAAGCCAGCCGCTTCGACCGGCAGACGGTGCAGCTGACCCTGCTCAGCGACATTGCCAACACGTACCTGCAGGGCCTGGCCCTGGCCGAGCAACTGCGCATCGCCCAACTGAACCTGGACAATGCACGGGGCATCTTGCGCCTGGCCCAGGCGCGTCAGCGCGCAGGCTCGGCAACACGCCTGGAGCTTGCCCAGCAGCGCAGCCTGGTCGCGGCCCAGGCGCGTCAGATCCCCCTCTTGGCGCAACGCGTGCAAGACGCCCGAATCACCCTCGCGACATTGCTCGGCGACCCGGTGCAGCAACTGCCAACCAGCCGTCAGCCGTTCGCCAACGTGGCCTGGCCGACGGTCGACAGCGGCCTGCCCAGCGACCTGCTGACCCGTCGCCCCGATATTGCCGCCGCCGAGGCCCGCCTGGCAGCGGCCAATGCCAACGTGCAGGTGGCCCGAGCGGCCATGCTGCCCAAGGTAACCCTTGGCGCCACCCTTGGCAGCGGCGCCCGCACCTTCGCCCAGACACTGGAAAGCCCCTATTACACCCTGACCTCCGGCCTGCTTGCGCCGATTTTCGACAACGGCAGGCTGCGGGCTTCCCGCGACCTGGCCGAGGCCGAGCAGGCCGAATTGCTGGAGCAGTATCGCAGCAGCATCCTCGCTGGCCTGAGCGATGTGGAGAAGGCGCTCAATGCCCTTGACGGTGTCGACCGCCAGCGTCACTGGCAGGACGAAGAAGTGCGACAAGCCCAACTGGCCTTTGACCTGGCCGAACAGCGCTACGGGGCAGGCGCCGAGACCGTGCTGACCGTGCTGGAAACCCAGCGCACCTTGTATACGGCGCAGGACCAGCAGGCAACGCTACGCCTGGCCCGCCTGCAAGCGAGCGTGGCGCTTTACAAGGCGCTGGGTGGTGGGTGGGAGGTGGGAGGTGGGAGGTGATGCACCGTAGGCGCAACGCTGAGCTCGAAAAACGCCAGGATAGCCGAGGCCGCTGCGCGGCCTGTCGCGGCCGGTCCGGCGCCCCGGCAAGACCGCTCCCACACGGGCTAGCCTTTGGATGCGATGCAAGGCAGTTGCTCCGGTATAGTCCTGGAGCGGCCTCGCCGGGGCGCCAGACCGGCCGCGTTGGGCTGCGCAGCAGCCCCAAGAACCCAGCGTCGCAGCGCATATTGTCGGGGCCGCCTTGCGTCCCATCGCTGCATGAATTGCCCCAAGCCCTTACCGCGACGTCCGCATCACCTTCAGATGCCGGGCATACCACGGCCGCTGCGGCACCTTGGGCCGTAACGCGGCGAAACGCTCGTCTTCGGCATAGATGATACGCAGGGCCAGCTTCATGGTCTCCGGGTCCATCTCCACGCTCCGCCCTGGGCGCAGCCCAGGCACTGTAGAGCACCCATGGGTATCCGGCCCCAGCCAGGGGTCGGCGACCTCTACCCAGCGCCCCGGCGCGAACCAGGGCACGCCGTTGACCTCCAGGCGCCGCACCTCACCAGGATGAAGCCGTTCATGGGCCTGGAACCAGTCCTCGATGCGGTCGTCGATCCAGCCATGAAAGCGCCAGAACACCGGGTTCACATGGGATGAAAAAGGGTCGCCGAGAAAATCGTTCTCGGCGCCATACCAGCGCTGGGCATAGTCGTCGGGCGTGCGCGCCATCGGCACCGGCATGCCGTTGGCCGGATCGCGCGGCACCGAGGCCCAGCGCATGTGCAGCCAGTCATGCAGGCCCAGCTCCAGCTCCGAGCCAAGCTGCCCCAAGGTCAGCGTACTGAGGTAATGAGGATCGCCATAGCGCGACTCCCAAACCTGGAAGTTGCCGTAGAAGGTGTCCGGGCTCTTGATGTCGCGCACCCACTGGGTGTACTCCTCGTCATCATCGGCCAACCATGTAGGCGGCAAGGCATTGCCGTCATGGTTGTCGAAGTAGGCCGCAAACCCTGCGCGGTCGCACTCGAGCGCTGGTTGGGGTAAGGGAAAGCGCCCCCACGACGGTAAAGGCTCGATGGCCCTGGCGTTACCCAGCATGTGCCGGTGCATGAACAGAAAGTCCTCGCCGGAGCCGTTGCGGTCCTTGTGCCGGCCCCGGGCATCACGCTCGCGCGCCCTTGGCCCTGGCTGCCAGCCCAGCCCTCGCAGCGCACCGCGCTTTTCGTCATCGAGCTTGTGCCACTTGTCCCGCGACGCATGCCACAGCTGGTGAAACAGCCGGTGTTCCGGCGCGATCAACTTGGCCAGCAACGGCGCCGACAACGGCGTGCGCTCTCGCGCTTCGGGAAAGGTTTTTTTCAGCGCCAGGAAACGGTTGTCCTGCACAGGCAGCGCCAAGGGCCGCTCCAATGCCGCCACGTGCCCGCTCAAGGTCGCAGGCCCTGCGTTGCCGTACGCCCCCCAGACCTCGTCAAGCACAACCTGGCACTCGTAGCGTGCCCCAAGCGGGTTGGCGTCCGTGGCCAACAGCCGCCAGCGTAGCGTCCCTGGCTGATCGAGCAACAAGTCAGCCACCACCCGATAGCGTGGCTCCAGGGTACTGCGCAAACGTTCAGGGGTGTCGAGGTAGCCGCGCAAACCCCGCCCGCTCGAAGCCACATCCAGGAACAGCTCAAGCTCCCCTGGCGGCACGCCGGCAAGCCCGGCCTCGCGGCCTTGAGGTGTCCAGTGCCAGATACCGCGCAAGGTGTCGCCCAGTTGCCTGACAGGCGTATCGGCGAGTTCCACCACCGCCTCGCCAGGGGTCTCAGGGTATTGCTCTTCACTGGCTCGCCGCCGCTGCAGGTACCGCGCGCCTGGCACTGCCATACCCGTCAATGCCACACCGGCGATGAACCCGCGTCGAGAAATCGTCATTGCCCTACCTGTGCTTTCACTTCGGCCATGGAGCACGGCCCATCCAAGGCTAGGACGTGGCCCGGCGGGCGAAATTTAGCGCTGCAGTGCGCGCTGACACCTGCCTTCAGCCAGGCGGCAGGGGCTTAAATTTCTGCCATCGCAGCTCGTTCCCTCCAGGTAGCGGCGGCATCCAAGCCCATCCCTCGACGGTGAACCTACTGAGACCAAGATGACGACACCACGCTGGAAGAAAGCCCTGTATATCAGCCTGGCCGCGGCCGTGGCCGCCGGTGCCGGGTGGGCGGCCTGGGACTATCTCGACACACCGGCAGGCTACCCCAGGGAGGTCATGCGCCAGGCCAACGACCTGCAGGAGCGCCTGCTTTCGTTCGACAGCCACATCACGCTGCCGCTGACCTTCGGCACCGAAGGCAGCGAAGCCGACCAGGACGGTGCGGGTCGCTTCGACCTGAACAAAGCGGCGCGCGGGCGCCTGTCTGCCGCTGCCCTGACCCTTTTCGCCTGGCCCGAATCCTGGACCGGCGACAATGGTCCACACCGCCCTACCCCCGGCTTCGTCGAGGCCGCCCGCCATACGCAAGAGGTGCGCTACAACGCCATCATGGGCATGGTCCGCGACTTTCCCGAACGGGTGGGCATTGCCTATACCCCGCAGGACATGCGTAGGTTGCACGGCGAAGGCAAGTTTGCGGTGTTGCTCAGCATGCTCAATGCCTACGCACTGGGCGACGACCTGGACCAGCTGGACCGTTGGGCCGCGCGGGGCATGCGCCTGTTCGGCTTCAGCTATGTGGGCAACAACAGCTGGGCCGACTCCTCGCGCCCGCTGCCCTTCTTCAATGACACCGTCGATGCACTCGAAGGCCTGTCACCCATAGGCAAACAGGCGGTACAGCGCCTGAACGATCTGGGGGTGGTCATCGACGTGTCGCAGATGTCCAGCCAGGCACTGGCCCAGGTCGTGGCGCTCAGCCGGGCACCGGTGGTGGCGTCGCATTCAGCGCCCCGGGCGATGGTCGACATTCGCCGCAACCTGTCGGACAAGGAAATGCAACTGATCAAGGACAGCGGCGGCGTCATCCAGATCGTCGCCTTCTCCACCTACCTCAAACCTTTGAGCAGCAAAACCCAGCAGCGGCTCAACGCGCTGCGCAGCGATTATGCCCTGCCGCCCCTGGCCGACCTGAACTACGCCCTCATGCCGGGCGACCCCGTCATCGCGGGCTGGCCTGAACAGAAAGTGGGCCAGTACGCCAATGCGTTGTACGCCATTCTCGACGAAGAACCGCCAGCCACGCTCAAGGACTACGGCGACGCCATCGACTATGCGGTGCGCAAGGTCGGCATCGACCATGTCGGCCTGAGTTCGGACTTCAACGAAGGCGGCGGCATCGACGGCTGGCAGGACGCCAGCGAGGCCCGCAACGTTACGGCCGAACTGATTACACGGGGTTACTCCGAAGCTGACATCAGCAAGCTGTGGGGCGGCAATTTCCTGCGTGTCTGGCAGCAGGTACAAGCGGCAGCAGCCCCTGGCGCCACCCCCTCCCGATGATGATGCGAGCCCTTAGATGAACGACCGTCGCGCCTTTCTGAAGCAGGCCAGCCTGCTCGCTGCCAGCCTGCCACTGGCAGGCCACTTGATACCCGCCGCCCAGGCCGCGCCCACACCCGCCACAGGCGCTGACGCCTGGGCGGGCTTTCGCAGCCTGTTCAACCTCGACCCGGCCTACGCCCACTTCGCCAACTTCCTGATCACGTCGCACCCAAGACCGGTGCGCGAGGCCATCGAGGCCTTGCGCGCGCAATTGGACCGGCACCCGGCACGGCTGGTGGACTGGGACAGCCAGTCGGAATGGAAACACGAAGCGCAGGTGCGCGAAGCGGCGGCCCGCTACCTGGAAGTCGCCCCGCGGCAAATTGCCCTGACCGGCAGCACCACCGAGGGGTTGGGCCTGATCTACGGTGGGCTGAAGCTAGCACCCGGGCAAGAGATCCTGACGACGGTGCACGAGCACTCCGCAGCGCGCCACACCCTGGACTTTCGCACCGCCCGCGACGGCACCCCGGTACGCCGCCTGCGGCTGTTCGACGAGCCGTGGAACCTGTCCACCGACCAGGTGCTGAGCACCATCAAGGCGGCCATCAACCCCAAGACCCGCGTGCTGGGCATGACCTGGGTGCACTCGGGCAGTGGCGTGAAGCTGCCGGTCGGCGCCATCGGCGAACTGGTCCGCGAGGCCAACCGCGACCGCGCCGAGCATGAGCGCATCCTGTACGTCATCGACGGCGTACATGGCTTTGGTGTCGAGGACATGCGCTTTGCCGACCTGAACTGCGACTACTTCATTGCCGGCACGCACAAGTGGATGTTCGGCCCACGCGGCACAGGGATCATCTGCGCTGCCACCACCGCACTCGATAACCTGAACCCGCTTATCGCGACCTTTTCCGAGGACGAGGATTTCGCCACCACCTTCACCCCCGGCGGCTATCACGCCTTCGAACATCGGTGGGCGCTGGGCACAGCCTTCGACTTGCACCTGCAGCACGGCAAGGCCGCCATCCAGGCGCGCATCCACGGCCTCAATGACTACCTCAGGCAGCGGCTCGAAACGTTGCCGGGCGTGCAGCTGGTCACGCCGCGCAGCACCCGCCAATCGGCTGGCTTCACCTTCTTTCGCGTGGCCGACCAGGATGCCGACGAGGTCGCCGCCTACCTCAACAGCCAGCGCATCGTCGTCGATGCGGTATCGCGCGACGTGGGACCGGTGGTGCGCACTGCACCGGGCCTGCTCAACACCGAAGCCGAAATCGACCGTCTGATCGCCGTACTCACGCCACGCTTGCGCCGCTGAACCCTTCATGCAGACCACCGATCACGGACTTATCACCATGCCCAACCTGCCTTGCGCTTCACCCAAACCATTGTCCAGCACCCTGCACAAGCTAGGCGCTGCCGTAATGCTCGGCCTGCTGGCCTGCCCTGTTGTCCACGCAGGCGAAGCGATCAAACCCGGTAGCGTTTTCAAGGACTGCCCACATTGCCCGGAAATGGTGGTACTGCCCGCCGGCAGCTACCTGATGGGTACCCCGGAGGATGAAGTGGGCCGCGAATACGACGAAGGCCCGCAGCACACCGTGACCTTCGCCAAACCGTTCGCGGTGGGCCGCTTCCCGGTCACCGCCGGCGAGCTGGATGCGTACATCCGGGAAACCGGGGTCAAAATCGCCGATGGCGACACCCGTCCTGGCCGCTTCTGTAAGGCCAGCAAACCCACCTACAAGCAGGGCCCTCGCCAACCGGCGGTGTGCATCAGCTGGTTCGACGCCGATGCGTACGCCCAATGGCTGACGAAAAAGACCGGGCACACCTACCGTCTGATCAGTGAGGCGCAGCGCGAATACGCCGCCCGGGCCGGCTCCACCGGCCCCTTCCCGTTCCCCTTCGACAACAACGACGAGAAGGCCTACAGCATCAGCCAGCACGCCAACACCTACGGCCCCGCCGATGGCTACTCCTACACCGCGCCCGTGGGCAGCTACCCGGCCAACGCCTTTGGCGTGTACGACATGCATGGCAATGTCTACGAGTGGACGGCCGATTGCCTGAACCCTGACTACGAGGGCGCGCCTGCCGATGGCAGCGCCTGGAAGACCGGCAACTGCGAGAAACGCGTCATGCGCGGCAACGACTGGGGCGAGGCCCCGGTGTTTTCGCGCTCGGGCAACCGCAACAACCGCTCCCCCGAGGTGCGCGGCGACTTCCTTGGTTTCCGAGTCGTCCGCGAACTCTGACAGCCCCACGCGATTGAGGAGAAACACATGACCCATCCACCTCGTGGCGCCGTCAGGGAACTGTTCGCCCTGCTCAAGCCGTTCTGGCCCCTGGTCACGGTTTGCATCGTCCTGGGCATGATCGGTGGCCTGAGCGTCACCGCTCTGCTGGCCACCATCAACAGCAGTTTGCACAGCGACGCCGGCCTGACCCAGGGCGTAGTGCTGGGCTTCGCCGGCTTGTGCCTGCTGGCGCTGCTCAGCTCGATTCTGTCCGACATGGGCACCAACTACGTAGGCCAGCACGTCATCGCGACCTTGCGTCGTCAGCTGGGTGAAAAGGTGCTGGCCGCACCCATCGACCAGATCGAGCGTTACCGCAGCCACCGGCTGATCCCGGTACTGACCCATGATGTGGACACCATCAGCGACTTCGCCTACGTCTTCGCCCCGCTGGCCATCTCGCTCACCGTGACGCTGGGGTGCCTGGGCTACCTGGCACACCTGTCGTGGCAGATGTTCCTGGTGATCCTGGTGGCCATCGGCGTGGGCACCGTGTTGCAGTTCATCGCACAAGCCAGGGGCATGCGTGGCTTTGAAGCCGCCCGAGAAGCCGAGGACGACTTGCAGAAGCACTACAGCGCCATCGCCGAAGGCGCCAAGGAATTGCGTATTCATCGTCCACGCCGTCAACGGATGTTCAGCCACGGCATCCGCGACACGGCCAACCGGATTTGCGCCACCCAGGTCCGCTCGATCAACACCTTCGTGATCGCCAAGACCCTGGGCTCGATGTTGTTCTTCGTGGTTATTGCGGTGGCGCTGGCCCTGCAATCGTACTGGCCCTCGGCGGACAAGAGCGTTACCAGCGGTTTCGTGCTGGTGCTGCTGTATATGAAGGGCCCGCTGGAGCACCTGATCAGCACCCTGCCGATCATCGGCAAGGCCCAGATCGCCTTTCGCCGCATTGCTGCGCTGTCCACGCAGTTCTCCTCGCCCGAACCACACCTGCTGCTGGACGACGCACGCAAGCCAGCCTTGGCCATGAACTCGCTCGAACTCAAGGACGTTCGCTACACCTTCCCTGCCGTGGAGGGCGCCGAGCCCTTCCAATTCGGGCCGGTGAATTTGCAGGTCGAGCAAGGCGACATCGTGTTCATCGTCGGTGAAAACGGCTGCGGCAAGACCACCCTGATCAAGCTGCTGCTGGGCCTGTACGCCCCGCAGGCCGGAAGCATCGTGCTCAACGGCCAGCCCGTGACGGCCCAGACCCGCGATGACTATCGCCAGCTGTTCACCACCATCTTCGCCGACTACTACCTGTTCGATGACGTGATCCAGGGCGACCAACCGCTGCCCGATGACGCAGGGCGTTACCTAAGGCGCCTGGAGATCGACCACAAGGTGAGCATCCGCGACGGGGTGTTCAGCACCACCGACCTGTCCACCGGCCAGCGCAAACGCCTGGCGCTGGTCAGCGCCTGGCTGGAGGAGCGGCCCGTCCTGGTGTTCGATGAATGGGCCGCCGACCAGGACCCGACGTTCCGGCGGATCTTCTATACCGAGCTGCTGCCAGACCTGAAGCGGCTGGGCAAGACCATCATCGTGATCTCCCACGACGATCGCTACTTCGATATCGCCGACCACTTGGTGCGCCTGCACCGCGGCAAGATCGCGCCAGCACTCCACCCCGCCTGATCCGTTGTAACCGGACTGAAACTTTTCTTTCCGGTTTTCCTACGCTGATGCGTCTCACTGAGCAACTAATACAAATCATTATCATTTCAAACTCCATCAGAGAGGATGTAATGCCAGCCCTTAGCACGCTCAACCCGCTCACCCAGGCCTTCAGGCTTCACCGTGCCTTCCAGACGACGCTGCTCGGCTCAAGCCTGAGCATGACGCTGTGCCTGCCGTTGTCGGCCCAGGTGATGGCCCAGGAAGTGGATGTGGACATTGCCGCCATGCCGCTCTCCGCTTCGCTGCAGGCGTTCGGCCGGCAGGCCGACCAGCAGGTGTTGTTCAGCCCGGATGATGTGCAAGGGCTCAAAGGTCGAGCCGTCAAAGGCCACCTCACCGCACAGCAGGCCCTGGCCACCTTGCTGGCAGGCACGGGGCTTGCGTACGACATCCAGGGCAACAGTGTGACCATTCACCGTCGTGGCAACGACACCAGCTCGCTGCAGCTGGACGCCACCACCGTGCAAAGCAACCTGGACGGTTCGAGCGAAGCCAGCCGTTCGTACACCGTCAACAGCAGCAGTGCGTCCACCAAGCTGCCCATGTCCCTGCGCGAAACGCCTCAGTCGGTCAGCGTGATGACCCGTCAACGCCTGCAGGACCAACAGCTGACCACCCTCAGCGACGTGCTCAAGCAGGCGCCGGGCCTGTCGGTGCAGAACATCGACAGTGAGCGGGTGAATATCTATTCGCGCGGCTATTCGATCGACAGCTACCAGTTCGATGGCATCCCCACCACCCTGATCGTGCAGACCAGTGCCAGCCCGCAGAGCCTGATCGACACTTCGATCTACGACCGCGTCGAAATCGTGCGCGGCGCCACTGGCCTGATGACAGGTGCCGGTGACCCATCGGGCAGCATCAACCTGGTCCGCAAGCGCCCGACCTCCACCTTCCAGGGCTCGATCACCGCCGGGGCTGGTTCCTGGGACACTTACCGCACCGAGGTGGACGTGTCTGGCCCCCTGACCGACGATGCCCGCCTGCGCGGTCGCACGGTCGTGGCGTACAAGCAGGGCAACAGCTACATCGACCACTACCAGCAGGAAAAACAGACCTACTACGGCATCCTCGAAGCCGACCTCACCGACAGCACCCTGTTGAGCGTGGGCGTGGACTACCAGAAGAACAACCCGCGTGGCGTATCGTTCGCCAGCTTCCCGCTGTTCTACAGCAATGGCGAGCAGACCGACTTTTCCCGTTCGATCAACGCAGGTTCGCGCTGGAGCTATCGTAAGCAGAACACGCTCACCACCTTCGCCAACCTTGAGCAAAGCCTGGTCAACGACTGGAAGCTCAAGGTGGCGGTCAACAACATGTACAGCTCGCGTGACTATTCCCTGGCCTCGCTCAGCGGCGACTTCCCCGATAAGCAAACCGGCGAAGGTGCCTACCTGTACGGCGGCGACGGCTCAGGCTCGCAGCGCCAACTGGGTATCGACGCCCTGGTCCAGGGCCCCTTCCAGCTATTGGGCCGCGAGCATGAGCTGGTGATCGGCCTGAGCGGTTCGGAATTCCACGACTACAGCGACCCGGCAGACGACGACCTGGAAGGCCGCCCGGCCAATATCTACACCTGGGACAACGACACCGATCGCCCCCTTTCAGTGGGCAAGCTGATGAACGACGACACCACGGTGCGCCAGAACGCCGCGTACATGGTGGCGCGCTTCAAACCCACCGATGACCTGTCGCTGATCCTGGGTGCGCGGGTAGGCGACTACAGCTACAAGAAAAAAACCGTGGCCAACCCGTCCTACCCGGGCCTGAACAGCCGGGCCTCGACCCGCGAAAGCGGTTTCGTCACCCCCTATGCGGGGGTGGTGTACGACCTCACCGACATCCACTCGCTTTACGCAAGCTACACCAAGATCTACAAGCCGCAGTCGATCCGCGATCAAGCAGGCAAGACCCTGGAATCGCGCGAAGGTGACAACTACGAGATTGGCCTGAAGAGTGAGTTTCTGGAGGGGCGGGTCAACACCGCCGTCGCCCTCTATGAAATCAAGCAGGACAACCTGGGCGTGGCCACCGGCGAGACTGTCGAAGGTACCGTTCGTGAGTCGGCGTACCGCGCGGTGTCCGGCGCCAAGACCCGCGGCATCGACATGGAAATCTACGGCGAAGTCATGCCCGACTGGAACGTCAGCGCCAGCTACAGCCACAGCCTGACCAAGGACTCGGACCGCGAGCGCATCATGACCGAGGCGCCGGCCAACCTGGTCAAGCTCTGGACCACCTACCGCCTGCCCGGCGAGCTCAACCAGCTGACCGTGGGTGGCGGCATGAACTGGCAGAGCGGCTTGAGCCTGACCACCAGCCAGGGCAAGGCGACCCAGCAGCAGTACGCCGTGTTCGACCTGATGGCGCGCTACGACATCACCAAGGAGCTGAGCGCCACCGTCAACGTGAACAATGTGTTCGACAAGAAGTACTTCAGCGCCTTGGACCCCACGTTCTTCACCGGTTATTACGGTGAGCCGCGCAACGTGATGTTCACGACCCGGTATAGCTTCTAAACCCCCTGCCTGGAACGTCAAGCCGGCTCGGCAACTGAGCCGGCTTGCCTGCGAGGCGCCGCAAGGCGGCTGTGCTCGAACGCTACCCATCCTGTAGCCATCTGCAACGCCTACCTAGGCTCCGTGTGAAAAGTCTTGAGGCGAAGGTCAGGCAAGGCGAAAACAGCCGAGGAACGGTCGGAGCCGCGCTCGACTTTACGGGTTGTAAGTGAGCATTCCGACCGGGCTGGCGATCCAGGCTGTTTTCAACGCAGCATCACCGAGTATCAAGGCTTCTCTCACGGAGCCTAGTAATCGATCAGAAAAAGCACACACCTACTATCCAAGTTGGTCGCAATAGATAGGGCTGGATGTGTGTGCGCTCTATTCTGGTAGCGGCAGATCAATCTGCT
>NZ_JBJJMO010000099.1:0-11538 GCF_046231935.1 Pseudomonas sp. KCJK9111
ACTGGTCGAACGATTCGATCGAGCCTTGCAGCTTGATGCCGTTTACCAGGTAGATCGAAACCGGAACCTTTTCTTTTCTCAAGGTATTCAGGTAAGGGTCTTGTAGCGAATGCCCTTTTGACATATGCCGCACTCCTGTAAGGATAAATAATTGGAAAATCTGAAAAAACGATAAGTAAGGCCGGCTTTCACAAGGATAGACGGCAATCAGCAGGGACTCAGCTCAATATGGAGACGGCCCCAAGGTATTTCAAGGTGCGGGACAGATTGTCGCAGGCCAGGCTGTCGAGCCAATGCACGTCTGGCCAGCTACGCAGCCAGGTGAATTGCCGCTTGGCCAGCTGCCTGGTCGCGATGATACCGCGTTCACGCATCTCATTCTCAGTCAGCTGGCCGTCCAGGTAATCCCAGACCTGCCGATAGCCCACTGCCCGTATAGACGGCAGCCCGGCGTGCAAGTCACTTCTGGCTCGCAGCAATCGGACCTCGTCAACAAAGCCCTGTTCCAACATCTGTGAAAATCGTAACGCAATTCGCTGATGCAGAATGTGACGATCTGTAGGCGCAATCGCAAGACTGGCGACAGTATAGGGCAAATGACCGCAGGCGCTTGCGTCTGCACCGCTACTTTCAGCCAATTGACGCTGTCGATGGGCCGTCATGCTTTGCCCGCTGACCCGGTACACCTCCAGCGCCCGGATCAACCGCTGCGGATCGTTGGGATGGATGCGCGCGGCCGACTCCGGATCGACCTCAGCCAATTGCTGGTGCAGCGCCTCCAGGCCCTCGGCCTCGGCCAGGGCCTCGAGCTCGGCCCTGACCTGGGCATCGGCCGCCGGCATGTCGGCCAGCCCCTCGGTCAATGCCTTGAAATAGAGCATGGTTCCGCCCACCAGCAATGGGATATTGCCGCGGGCGGTGATCTGGGCCATCACGCGCAAGGCGTCGGCACGAAACTGCGCCGCCGAGTAAGCGTCGGCCGGGTCGCGGATGTCGATCAGGTGGTGCGGATGGGCAGCCAGCACAGCCTTGGAGGGCTTTGCCGAACCGATGTCCATGCCCCGATAGACCAGGGCGGAATCGACGCTCACCAGCTCACAGGGCAAAACCTTGCTCAGCTCGATGGCGAGGTCGGTCTTGCCCGACGCCGTCGGGCCCATCAGGAATATTGCAGGGGGCTTGCCACTCATTTCATCGACCGCGCAGGAATAGTTTGTCCAGATCATCCAGGCCCATCTGGGTCCATGTGGGACGGCCATGGTTGCACTGGCCGCTGCGCTCGGTGTTTTCCATGTCGCGCAGCAAGGCGTTCATTTCCGGGATCGCCAGGCGCCGATTGGCACGCACGGCACCGTGACAGGCCATGGTGCCGAGCAATTCGTTCAGGTGGGCCTGGATACGGTCGCTGGTGCCGTACTCCATGAGGTCCGCCAGCACATCCTGTACCAGGCGGTTGGCTTCAGCCTGCTTGAGCAACGCAGGAATCTGGCGAATCGCCAGGGTTTCCGGGCCAAGGCGCTGCAACTCGAAGCCCAGGCGCTGGAACCAGGCGGCGTGTTCTTCGGCGCAATCGGCCTCGCGCTGGCTCAGGGCGAGCGTTTCGGGCACCAGCAATGGCTGACCGCTAAGACCCTCGCTGGCCATGGCCACCTTCAGCCGCTCGTACATGATCCGTTCATGGGCGGCATGCATGTCGACGAGCACCAGGCCTGCGGCGTTCTCGGCCAGGATGTAGATGCCCTTGAGCTGGGCCAACGCGAAGCCAAGCGGGGGGATGTCGCCCTGGCTTTCCGGCAGCGCGGCGGCGCCTTCGCTCAAGGGCTTGTAGAACTCGCGATAGACCGCCTGGGCCTCGGCAGCCGGCAATGGCTGCGACGGCCTGGGTGTGTATTGATACTGGTAACCCGCGCCACTGCCACTGCCGGCAGCGGGAGACGGCGCAGCACGCGGTTGCTCGAGCACGGCCGCAGCCAGGCGCATTTCGCCCTGGGGCCCGAACTCGCCTGCCTGCTGCCCCGTCGGGCGGGTCGCCTCAGGCAGGGCAGCCGGGGCAGCCAACTGGTCTTCGGGACGCACATCGGCCAGGGCACGGTGCAAGGTGCCGTACAGAAAGTCGTGGACGCTGCGTCCTTCACGGAAGCGCACTTCGTGCTTGGTCGGGTGAACATTGACGTCCACGCCGTTGGGCTCAAGCTCAAGAAACAGGACGAAGGTGGGGTGACGGCCGTTGAACAGCACGTCCCGGTAAGCCTGGCGTACGGCATGGGCCACCAGCTTGTCGCGCACCGCGCGCCCGTTCACGAAGAAGTACTGCAAGTCTGCCTGGCTACGCGAGTAGGTCGGCAACCCGACCCACCCCCACAGGCGCAGGCCGTTGCGCTCCACGTCGATGGGCAGGGCCTGCTCCATGAAACCCGGACCGCAGATGGCGCCCACCCGCCGGGCACGGTCGGCTTCCTCGCGTGCCTCGTGCAAGCTCAGAATGCTCTTGCCGTTGTGCCGCAGATGGAAGGCCACGTCGAACCGGGCCAGGGCCAGGCGCCGTATCACTTCCTGCAAGTGGTCGAATTCGGTTTTCTCGGCCTTGAGAAACTTGCGCCGCGCCGGCGTGTTGAAAAACAGGTCGCGCACTTCCACGGACGTGCCGACTGGGTGCGCAGCAGGCTGCACCCGCGCGGTCATCTCGCGCCCTTCGGTTTCCACCTGCCAGGCTTCGCTGGCGTTGGCCGTGCGCGAGGTCAGGGTCAGCCGGGCGACCGAACTGATCGAGGCCAAGGCTTCACCGCGAAACCCCAGGCTCAGGACGCCTTCAAGGTCTTCGAGCTCGCGGATCTTGCTGGTGGCATGGCGCTCCAGCGCCAGCGGCAGGTCGTCGGCAGAGATGCCGCTGCCATCGTCGCGCACCTTCAGCAGCTTGATGCCACCCTGCTCGACGTCGACGTCGATTCGGCGAGCACCGGAGTCAAGACTGTTTTCCAACAGCTCCTTGGCAACCGATGCCGGCCGTTCCACCACCTCGCCAGCCGCAATCTGGTTGGCCAGCCGCGGGCTGAGCAGCTGGATACGTGAGCCGCCGCTCATTGCGAAGCCAACGTGGTGGCAGGAATGTCCAGGCGCTGGCCGACCTTCAGCTCATCGGTCTTTAGGCTATTGGTGCTGCGCAGGCTGGTGACGCTGACCTGATAGCGAACCGCAAGCATGGCCAGGGTTTCGCCGGGCCGCACCGTATGTTCACGCGGGCCCTGGGCGATCTTGCCGCTGTCGCGCAGCCACGCCACGTAAGTGCCTGGCGGTGGGTTCTGCTGGAAGTACTGGCGAACCCCGGTGTGAATGGAGCGCGCCAATGCCTGCTGGTGGCTGCGTGTGGCCAGCTTGGCGGCTTCTGCATTGTTCGAGATGAAGCCGGTCTCTACCAGGATCGAGGGAATGTCCGGGGACTTGAGCACCATGAAGCCGGCCTGTTCCACGCGCTGCTTGTGCAGCGAGGTGATACGCCCCATGTTGCCCAGCACCTTCTGACCGACGTTGAGGCTGGAACTGAGCGTGGCCGTCATCGACAGGTCGAGCAGCACCCCGGCCAGCATACGGTCCTTGTCATCGAGGCTGACATTGCCGGCACCGCCGATCAGGTCAGAGCGGTTTTCAGTATCGGCCAGCCAGCGTGCGGTCTCGGAGGTGGCACCGCGGTCGGACAAGGCGAACACCGAGGCGCCGAAGGCAGCGCGCGACGGGGCAGCATCGGCGTGGATGGAGATGAACAGGTCGGCGCCTTTTTTGCGGGCGATCTCGGTGCGCTTGCGCAACGGGATGAAGTAGTCGCCGGTGCGCGTCAGCTCGGCGCGAAAGCCCTTCTCGCTGTTGATCTGGCGCTGCAGTTCGCGGGCGATCTGCAGGACGATGTCTTTTTCATGCTGCCCGCTGGAGCCCGAAGCGCCTGGATCCTCGCCACCGTGACCGGCATCGATGGCCACCACGATATCGCGCTTGCCACTGGGCACCGGTGGCAGCTTGATGGCTGGCTGGGTTGGCGTGACGGGCACCGCTGGCGTGGTGGCTGGCGTTTGCACCGGTGGCGGCGCAGGCGGTGGGGCACTGGCGGCGATGGCGTCCGCCTCCTGATCGTACAGGTCGACCACCAGGCGATTACCGTATTGCGCGTTAGGCGCCAGGGTGAAGCTCTTTGGCGTGACCGATTTCTTCAGGTCCACGACCACCCGCAGGTCGGTCGGCGTGCGCTGGGCCGAGCGCACGCTGCTGATCGGCGTATTGGACGTCGCCACCTTCAAGGGTGCGCCCAGGGTTGCGCCATTGATGTCGATGACCAGCCGATCGGGTGCGCTCAATGTGAAGACACTGTGCTGCACAGGGCCAGACAGGTCGAAGACCAGCCGGGTGTTGTCCGGCGCACGCCACAGGCGCACGCTCTTGACTTGAGTGACGGCCAGAGCCTCAACGGTCACCGTTGTCAGCAAAAGCCCAACGATGGCGACCAGTGCGCGTATGCGCATACCTACCCCGCTTGCTGTTTATAGTATTCGGCCAGTGCCACGCACCAGGCGTCGCCGCGAGCCCCCTGCGGCGAAAGTACAAGCGAGCGTCCGCTCGCCTGGGGGCTTATGGTAATGGTCAGGTCAGGCTTTGGCAAAACGCCCGCACCCTTTTGTGGCCACTCGAACAGGCACAGTGGATCACCCTCGAAATAGTCACGAATGCCCATGAACTCAAGCTCCTCCGGATCGACCAGCCGATAGAGGTCGAAGTGAAAAGCTCGGACATCACCAATCTCGTAGGGTTCTACCACGGTAAATGTAGGGCTTTTCACTGCACCCGTATGGCCCAACCCACGAATAAGGCCGCGAGACAGGGTTGTCTTGCCAGCGCCGAGGTCGCCTTCCAGGAAGATGATCCCGCGCCCACCGGTCACACCGGCCAGTTGGCCGCCAAAGGCAACCATGGCCGCTTCATCGGCCAGAAACAGGTTTAAGCCAGACACGCTGAATGCTCCTCCAACAACGCACGAATCACAGGTATCAGATCACTGGCCGCCAACCCCCGGCCGCCGCTACCCAGGCGCTCGCCAGCACAGGCATGCAGCCAGACGCCCAGGCCTGCGGCGTCCCAGGCGCCAAGCCCCTGGGCCAGCAGCGCGCCGCACACACCACTGAGCACATCTCCAAGGCCTGCGCCCGCCATGGCTGGATGGCCACGGTCGCAGCGCGCCAACCGCCCTTCGGGGTCGGCGACCAAGGTACCTGCGCCTTTGAGCACGCACACACTGTTGTGGCGGCGTGCCAGCTTGCGCGCTGCACCCGGGCGGTCCGCCTGCACCGCTTCGGTGGAAATGCCCAGCAGCCGTGCAGCTTCGCCTGGGTGCGGGGTCAGGATACTGCCACTGGGCAGCGCAAGGGGCGAGGCTGCCAGCAGGTTCAGGGCATCGGCATCCCAAACCTGCGCGCCCTCGGCGTTGGCCACGGCGGACAGCAGGCTGCGCCCCCATGCCGCCTGCCCCAGGCCAGGCCCCACGACCGCCACCGAAGCGCGGCCCAGCACGGTCATCAACTGGTTGGCCGACTGCACGCCCAGGCACATGGTTTCGGGCATGCGGGTCAGCCCGGCGGCCACGTGCTCCGGCCGCGTGGCTACGCTCACCAGCCCTGCGCCGCAGCGCAACGCGGCCTCGGCGCTGAGCAGGACGGAGCCGCCGGTGCCAAGGTCGCCGCCGACCACCAGCACATGGCCGAAGTCACCTTTATGGGCCTGAGCAGGGCGTGGTGGCAGGCGGGCAACGGTCAGGCTGCTCAGCACTGTGGGGGCGTGTACGGGGTTACTGGTCTGTTGCATGGGGTCAAAAGCTCCAATGTCTGGCAGAATTATACGCACCTCTGCCCGTATTGCTTGCCCATCCATGTCCGCCTTCACTCCTGACCTCGACGCACTGGCCCATAACATCAAGCTGTGGGGCCAGGAACTGGGCTTTGCCCACGTCGGCATCGCCGGTATCGACCTGGGCGAACACGAGCATCACCTGCAGCGCTGGCTGGACGCCGGTTATCAGGGGGAGATGGAATACCTGGGGGCACACGGCAGCAAGCGCGCCCACCCCGAGCAGCTGATTCCAGGCACCGTGCGCGTCGTCTCGCTGCGCATGGACTATCTGCCCGGCGACACGCAAATGGCGCAGCGCCTGGCCCAACCGGAAAAGGCCTACGTATCCCGCTATGCCTTGGGCAGGGACTACCACAAGCTGGTGCGCAAGCGTGTGCAGTCGCTGGCCGACCGCATCCAGCAGGCCATCGGCCCCTTTGGCTACCGAGCCTTCGTCGACAGCGCGCCGGTGCTGGAAAAGGCGCTTGCCGAACAAGCCGGGCTCGGCTGGATCGGCAAGAACACCCTGCTGCTCAACCGCAAGGCCGGCAGCTATTTCTTTCTGGCCGAACTGTTCGTCGACCTGCCCTTGCCCGTAGACCAGGCCACCACCAGCGAGCACTGCGGCCGCTGCACGGCTTGCCTGGACATCTGCCCAACCCAGGCCTTCGTCGGCCCGTACGTGCTCGATGCCCGCCGCTGCATTTCCTACCTGACCATCGAGCTCAAGGGGCCGATCCCGGTGCAGTTGCGCTCGATGATGGGCAACCGGGTGTTCGGCTGCGATGACTGCCAGATCGTCTGCCCCTGGAACCGCTTCGCCAAGCCCACCCGCGAGCAGGACTTCCAGCCCCGCCACGGCCTGGAGAATGCGGAACTGGCGCAGATGTTTCTGTGGGATGAGCCTACTTTCCTGCGCAAGACCGAAGGCGGACCTCTGCGCCGTGCCGGTTATGAGCGCTGGCTGCGCAACCTGGCCGTCGGCCTGGGCAACGCCCCCTCCACGATCCCGGTCATCGAAGCCCTCAAGGCGCGACGCGACGATGCCTCGCCACTGGTGAGGGAACACGTGGAATGGGCGCTTGCCCGGCACGGGGTGGCATGACCCTCAAGGGGAGGCCGCGATAGGCCGCACAGCGGCCTCTGCACCTTTGCGGTGTAGCACAAAGCCAGGGCCCGCTAGCCCGGTGCGGGCGCCCAGCCTCACTGCTGGTCATTGTAATGAAACTTGGGCATCTCCCAGTGAAAGCGGATAGCCAGCAATCGCACCAGAAAGCCACCGAACAAGGTCAGCAGCATGGCTTGCTCTGCGGGCACCTTGAAGTAATCGCAGCCCAGGTAGAACCAGGCCGCAGCGAACGACACGCTCGCGTAAAGCTCCCGGCGGAACACAAGCGGAATGTCATTGCAGAAGATATCCCGCAAAATCCCGCCGAAGACCCCCGTGATCACCCCGCTGATGGACGCCACCAGCATGCCCTGCCCCATCTCCAGCGCGGTCATGCAACCAATGAGGGTAAAGGCCACCAGCCCCAAGGCGTCGAGTACCAGAAACAGGGTGCGCAGGCGGCGCATCATCGGCGCGATGAAAATGGTCAACAGCGCCGCGCAGCTGGTCAGCACCAGGTATTCCGGGTGCTTGACCCAGGTCAGCGGGTAGTGCCCCAACAGCACGTCACGCACCGAGCCACCGCCCAATGCGGTCACGCACGCGATCAGCACCACCCCGAACCAGTCCATGCCACGACGGCCGGCAGACAGCGCACCGGTCATCGCTTCGGCGGTGATGGCGATCAGATAAAGCATCAGCAACATGAGCAAGACCCACACCGATCACCCGCTCAAGCGACCATCAGCGCACGGCCTCGGGCAGCAGTGCCGGGGGCGTACGCCGATGGCCGCGTGAAGCGCGTGAGCTGCGTTTTTTAGAATTTGATGAAATGTTCGCGGTAGTGACGCAGCTCGGCGATGGATTCACGAATGTCGTCCAGCGCCAGGTGCGTGTTGCCCTTGCTGAAGCTGTCTCGCACTTCGGGGGCCCAGCGCGCTGCCAGTTCTTTGAGGGTGGAGACGTCGAGGTTGCGGTAGTGGAAGTAATTTTCCAGCTGACGCATGTGCCGGTACAGGAACCGACGGTCCTGGCAGATGCTGTTCCCGCAGATCGGCGACTTGCCTTTAGGTACCCACTGCTCAAGGAAGGCGATGGTCTGGGCCTCGGCCTGGGCCATGCTCACCTGGCTCTCGCGCACACGCTGGGTCAGGCCGGAGGCGCCGTGGGTGCGGGTGTTCCAGTCGTCCATGCGCGCCAGCACTTCATCACTGTGGTGGATGGCGATGACCGGGCCCTCGGCCAGCGTATTGAGGTCGCTGTCGGTGACAATGGTGGCCATCTCGATGATGACATCGCTGTCCGGATCCAGCCCGGTCATCTCCAGGTCGATCCAGATCAGGTTCTGTGGGTTTTGCATGCAGGCACTCCTCCGATGGAGGCCTATATTAGCGCAGTGCACCCCCACGAACCAAAGTGAAGCGGACAGCGTTCAGGCCCGGCATGCTAGACTGCCAGTCGTTTTCTACGCCCCGCACGGGGCCTTCTACGGAGCGTTCATGGCCAAACGCCAGCTCAACCGTCGCCAGAACTGGCGTATCGAAAAGATTCAGAACGAGCGCGCTGCACGTGCGGCAAAGCGCGAGCAGCATGCCTTGCAGGAACTGGAAGGCGGAGACCTTGGGCCCGAGCAGCTGGGGCTGGTGATCGCGCACTTCGGTGTACAAGTTGAAGTCGAAGCCCAGGATGGCGACGCCGCAGGCCAGGTGTTTCGCTGCCACCTGCGCGCCAACCTCCCTGCGTTGGTCACTGGCGACCGCGTGGTCTGGCGTGCCGGCAACCAGGGGATCGGCGTCATCGTTGCGCAGATGCCCCGTGCAACCGAACTGTGCCGGCCCAACAACCATGGCCAGCTCAAGCCAGTGGCGGCCAATGTCGACCTTATCGTCATCGTTTTCGCACCGGCGCCGGAACCGCACCCCAACCTTATCGACCGCTACCTGGTGGCCGCCGAGCATGCCGGCCTGCGGCCCCTGTTGCTGCTGAACAAGGCTGACCTGGTCAATGACGAGAACGGGCCAGGCCTGCAAGCGCTCCTGGACGTCTACCGTGAACTGGGCTACCCGCTGCTGGAAGTGTCGGCGCATCAAGGGGATGGCATGCAGCGCCTGCAGCAGGCACTGGATGGACACATCAGCGTCTTCGTCGGTCAGTCGGGGGTGGGCAAGTCGTCGCTGGTCAACAGCCTGCTGCCACAGGCCGGTACCCGGGTCGGTGACCTGTCGGAATGGTCGGGCCAGGGCACCCATACCACCACCACCGCCCGCCTGTACCACTTCCCCAACGGGGGCGACCTGATCGACTCGCCGGGCATCCGTGAGTTCGGCCTGGGGCACGTCAGCCGCACCGATGTGGAAGAGGGCTTTATCGAGTTCCGCGACCTGTTCGGCACCTGCCGCTTCCGCGACTGCAAACATGATCGCGAGCCTGGTTGCGCGCTGCTCAAGGCCCTGGAAGACGGGCGAATCAAGCCACAGCGGATGAACAGCTACCGCTCGATCATCGCCAGCCTGCCGGAAGAAACCTACTGATCAACCCTGCACGCCCAATGCAGGCGGGGTGCCTTGTCCGCCCCGGCAGTGACCGGCAGCCCAACGGGGCTGCCAAGCCTTTACTGTTCCTTGGTCTCATCCA
The DNA here is from genome assembly GCF_046231935.1 of Pseudomonas sp. KCJK9111. Taxonomy (NCBI): domain Bacteria; kingdom Pseudomonadati; phylum Pseudomonadota; class Gammaproteobacteria; order Pseudomonadales; family Pseudomonadaceae; genus Pseudomonas; species Pseudomonas sp. KCJK9111. Next base: position 9,608 of record NZ_JBJJMO010000099.1, read on the forward strand.
TCTTCAACGTGCCGTCCTCGAAGATGTTGAGCTTCTGGCGCAACTCACGTGGTTGCATGGGCGTCTGGTCATCGGCCGCCGAGGGTGCCGGTGCGGTCGTTGAAGGTGGCTGCGCCCCGGTAGGGGCTTGAGCCGGCGGTGGCGCGGCGCCCTGCTCGCCTTCGATATCACGCTGGGCCTTCTTGGTCAGCACGATGATGTCGATCCGACGGTTTACCGGGTTGAACGGGTTCTTGCGATCGAACAGCGACGAAGACGCATACCCCACCACCCGTGCCACCTGGCCATCTGGATAACCCCCTGCCACCAGGGCCCGCCGCGCAGCGTTGGCACGGTTGGCCGACAGCTCCCAGTTGCCGAACTCGCCAGCGCCTGCGTACGGCTTGGCATCGGTATGGCCACTGACGCTGATCTTGTTGGGCACGGTCTTGATGGTATCGGCCATGGCCAGCAGGATGTCCTCGAAATAGGGCTGCAAGCGTGCACTGCCGATGTCGAACATGGGCCGGTTCTCGGCGTCCATGATCTGGATGCGCAGGCCGTCCTGGGTGATCTCGAACAGGATCTGGTCCTTGAACTTCTGCAGCTGCGGGTTCTCCTCCACCTTGTTCTGCAACTCCTGCAGCAGCAGCTCGAGGCGCTCGCGCTCGACCTGCTCGGCCATGGTTTCCACCTGGTCCTTGTTCAGTTCGATGCTGGTGTCTGGGGTCGGCTCCGATTTGACCTCGGGGTTGATGGTCTTCTCCGGCGCCAGCTCGGGCGAGCCGCCCAGGTCGATGACGTAAGGTGTACCACTCTCGGAGAAGCCGATCGGGTCCTTGAAGTACCCGGCGATGGCGATCTTCTGCTCAGGGGTTGCGGTCGACAGCAACCACAGCACCAGAAAGAACGCCATCATGGCCGTGGCGAAGTCGGCAAAGGCGATCTTCCAGGCGCCACCGTGGTGGCCGCCGCCAAAGCGCTTTACGCGCTTGACGATGATGGGCTGATTGTTCTCCATGACTCAGCGACCGCGTACCGCTTGCTCGAGCTCGGAGAAGCTGGGGCGATGCTTGGGGTACAGCACCTTGCGCCCGAACTCCACGGCCAGCGACGGCGGCATGCCCGAGGCCGAGGCGACCAGCGAGGCCTTGATCGACTCGTACAGGTTGAGTTCTTCCTTGGCATCGTGCTCAAGGCACTTGGCCAGTGGGCCGAAGAAACCGTAGGCGGCGAGAATACCGAAGAAGGTACCCACCAAGGCGGCGCCCACGTGCATACCGATGGCTGCCTGGTCACCATCGCCCAGCGACGCCATGGTGACGACGATACCCAATACAGCTGCAACGATACCGAAGCCTGGCATGCCGTCTGCGACCCCAGTGACCGCGTGGGACGGATGCTCCAGCTCCTCCTTCATGCTCAGCAGCTCCATGTCGAACAGACCTTCGAGTTCGTGGGGGGCCATGTTGCCGGTGGACATGATGCGCAGGTAGTCGCAGACGAACGCGGTCATGCGCTCATCGGCCAGTACGGTCGGGTACTTGGCAAAGATCGGGCTGGCCGAGGCGTCTTCGATGTCGGCCTCGATGGCCATCATGCCTTCGCGGCGGCTCTTGTTGAGAATTTCATAGACCAGCCCCAGCACTTCCAGGTAATAGGCATGGGTGAAGCGCGAGCCGAACATCTTCATCGACTTCTTCAGAACGTGCATGGTCATGTAGCCAGGGTTGGCCTGCAGAAACGCACCAAAGGCCGCGCCGCCGATGATCAGCACTTCGAACGGCTGGATCAGCGCCGCAATCTTGCCGTGGGAAAGGACGTAGCCGCCGAGTACGCTCGCGAATACGACGATGATGCCGATAATTTTAGCCATAGATTCAAAGCACTTGCTGTCGTGGTCAGGGAAAGAGGCGGGGGCGGGCCAACTCTTCCTCTCCCCCTCCGCCGCA
>NZ_JBJJMO010000100.1:0-11092 GCF_046231935.1 Pseudomonas sp. KCJK9111
GAAAGGAATTCTGTGATGGCAAAGCGTTACGAACTCTCGGGCGAGGCCTGGGGCGTGGTCTCCGATCTCTTTAGGGAACCCATGGCCGAGGGCGGCCGCGCCTGAGCGATCGCCTGATGCTTAATGGCGTGCTCTGGATGCTCTGCTCGGGTGCTGCGTGGCCGCAATGTCGACGCTGTTGGCGTCATTGAGACAGCGCTGCCGGGCTCAGCACGCCCTTCTCGAGGTTGGCTATTTCCTGGGCTTTGCCCTGGCCGTCGCTTCGGCTACCAGCGGGTCTTCAGGCCAATAATGCTTCGGGTATCGCCCCTTCAGATCCTTCTTCACCTCCACGTAAGTGCTGCGCCAGAAGTTCGCCAGATCCTGGGTGACCTGCACAGGCCTGCGAGCCGGCGACAGCAGGTGCAGCACAAGCGGCTGCCTGCCCTGGGCGATGCGTGGGGTTTCTGCCAGGCCAAACAGCTCCTGAAGCCGCACGGCCAGGATGGGCGGATGCTGCGAATAGTCGATACGGATATTCGAGCCGGACGGCACCTGGATCGCCTGGGGCGCCTGGGTGTCCAGCTCCTGTGGAAGCGGCCAGGGCAGGAGGTTTCTGATGATCGAGGGCAGGTCCAACTGGCTGAAGTGGCTGAGCCTCGTGACTTTACCCAGGTAGGGCGTGAGCCACTGGTCCAGCGTGTCCAGCAGGTTGGCATCGCTCAGGTCAGGCCACTTGCTGTGTGCCTGGCCACCCTCGATATCCAGTTGGCGCAGCAGACCCACCCGGGCCTGCCACTGCCGCAGTTCAGGGTTCCAGGGCAGGAGCTCGATGCCCTTGCGCCTTACCAGGTTGACCAGGGCAAGCGAACGGGTGTGCTCATCAAGACTCGGCAGCGCTTTCGTCGACAAGATCAGCTGCCCCACCTTCAACTGCCGCTCAGCCTTCAGCACCCCTTCCCTTTCGTCCCAGTCAACCTCATCGACAGACTTCACAAGGTCAGCCAGCTCGTCATCGAACAGAGCAGGCTCGAGGTCACTCGCCAGGTAGATCCGCTCCTCGCGCTGCCCTTGTCGGCTACCCAGGTCGGCGACCACCAGCCACTCATGCTTGGTGAGCGCATCGGGCTCTGAGAACACCGCGGCACGACCGTTGGAAAGACGGTATTCGGATGCACTTGCACGCCTCTGCTGGCCGATTCGGTCAGGGTAGGCAAACGCCAGGAGACACCCTGCCCACCGTGGGTGATCGGGCTCGCTGACAGGGCTGGAGGCCTTCCCACGCAGTAGGGATCGGTACTGCCGAGCCGACTGCTTCACCCGCTGGAGAGAACCGCCACTGCGACGTGAATGTTGCTCCCCTGACAGGGCACTCAGCCGGGTGTGAAGGTCAGCACCGGCCCCACGCAGAATGTCCTTTTCGCCCAGCAAGGCCGCGATGTTGCATGCGAGGTCATCCAGGCCCATCGCATTGCCCTTGATGAGCATGTGGGCGATCCGGGGGTGGGCTGGCAGCGCGCTCATGGCCGCACCGTGTGGGGTGAGCTGCCCAGCATCGTCGAGTGCGCCCAGGCGCTTGAGCAAGTCTCTGGCTTGAGCGAATGGCGCTGCTGGCGGTTGGTCGAGCCAGGTCATCTCTTGCGGCTTCATGCCCCATCGGGCCAACTGGAGCGCCAAGGCTGCCAAGTCTGCCTGCAGGATTTCAGGGGTGCTGTAGCCGGCCATCTGTTCGTGCTGGGACTGCGACCACAGCCGATAGCAGACGCCTGGCTCCAGGCGCCCAGCCCGCCCCGCACGCTGGGTAGCGCTGGCTTTGGAAATGCGCTGTGTGTCGAGTCGGGTCATGCCGCTGCGGGGGTCGAACCTGGGCACTCGTTCAAGGCCGCTGTCCACCACCACCCTCACCCCTTCGATGGTCAGGCTGGTCTCGGCGATGTTCGTGGCCAATACGATCTTGCGCGACCCCTTGGGTGCGGGGTCTATCGCCGCACGCTGCGCATGCAGGTCGAGATCACCGTACAGCGGGCACACGATCACCTCTGGACGGCTGCCGAGCTGCGCCTTGAGGTCCTCTGCCACCCGTCGAATCTCTGCCTGCCCCGGCAGGAAAACCAGAAGGCTGCCAGGTTGCTCATCGATCGCGGCCAGGCACGTGTCCGTGATGCGCGCATCGATTCGCTCGCCCGGCTGATAGGGGCTGCCCCATACCGTCGTGACGGGATACATCCGCCCTTCGCTGGTGACCACGGGTGCATCGTTCAGCACCTTCGAAAGGCGAGCACCCTCCAGCGTTGCAGACATCAGCAGCAGCTTGAGCGGGGGTTCATCGCGCAGCAGTTCACGGGCGCTCAGGCACAGCGCCAGCGCCAGGTCAGAATCGAGGTTGCGCAGGTGGTACTCATCGAAGATGACTACCCCCACACCCTCCAGCGCCGGGTCATCCTGAAGCCGGCGAGCCAGGATGCCTTCGGTGACCACTTCGATCTGCGTACGCGGCCCTACCTTGCTTTCAAGGCGAATGCGGTAACCGACCGTCTCACCCACCTGCTCACTCAGCTCACTGGCCAAACGCTCCGCTGCCGCCCGCGCAGCCAGTCGGCGGGGTTCGAGCATCAGGATCTTTTGCCCGGCCAGCCAGGGTTCATGCAACAACGCCAGGGGCACCCGAGTGGTCTTGCCAGCACCCGGGGGCGCTTCGAGGATCACTTCATTGCGACTGGCCAGGGCCTGTCGCAGATCTGCCAGTACAAGGTCTATAGGTAATGAAATCATGGTGGCCCTCGAACAAGCAGGCGAGTATAACGGCGAACCGACGTTGTCCTATCATGGTCTTAACCGCGGGCTCAGGCGCCTTGCCTGGCCTGCCGAACGCCACGCCCGGAGATTTACATGCGCATTGCTTCCCGCCTGATCGGTGCTGCCCTCGTGGGCACCTTGCTGACGCAACTGACGGCTTGCGGCTCTATCTTCTATCCAGACCGTCGCGGCCAAATCGACGGCAAGGTCGACCCGGCGATCGCCGTGCTGGATGCTGTTGGCCTGTTGTTCTACGTCATCCCAGGGCTGATCGCCTTCGGCATCGACTTCGCCACCGGCGCCATCTACTACCCGCCAGGGCAGACCGCGCAGGTGGACCCTGCCAAGCTCAAGCACGCCGTCAATGCCGATGGCACCGTGGACAACCTCAAGCTGCAGGCCATCCTGGAAAGCGAACTGGGGCAGCGCCTGCCGCTGGACGACCCACGCCTGATCCAGCACCGCGGCAGTGCTGAACAACTGGCCAGCCTGGGGCTGGTACCTGCCGCCTGATGCCAAGGACAACCGCCTGACATGACCACCTCGGCCGAACACAAACGGTTACTCCGCCTGGCCACGCGCGCCTCCCTGGCGGTGGCCAGCATCCTGGTGGTCAGCAAGGCGCTGGCCTGGTGGTTGAGCGGCTCGGTGAGCCTGCTGGCCGGGTTGACCGATTCGGCCCTGGACGCCGTGGCGTCCTTCCTCAACCTGCTGGCCGTGCACTACGCCCTGCGCCCGGCCGATGACGACCACCGCTTCGGGCATGGCAAGGCAGAAGCCCTGGCCGGTATCGCCCAGGCGCTGTTCATCGGCGGCAGTGCCGTGCTGATCGCCTTGCAGGCGTTGGAGCGTCTGCGCAACCCGCAGCCGTTGGGCGATACCGCCATCGGCATCGGGGTGATGCTGTTGTCGTTGGTGCTGACCGTCGCGCTGCTGGCCCTGCAACGCAAGGTCATCCGCGCCACAGGCTCCACGGCGGTACGCGCCGATTCCCTGCACTACCGCTCCGACCTGTTGCTCAACGGCAGCATCTTGCTGGCATTGCTGCTGGCGCGCTTCGGCTGGCCGCAACTCGATGCGCTGTTCGGGTTGGGCATCGCGTTGTACATCCTGTGGAGCGCCCTGCAGATCGCACGCGAAAGCACGGCGATTCTCATGGACAAGGAGCTGCCCGTGGATGTCAGTGAAGACATGGCCAGCCGCGTGCTGGCTATCGATGGCGTGCTGGGCGTGCACGACCTGCGCACCCGGGTATCGGGCAACCAGTGGTTCGTGCAGTTGCACATCGAGCTGCCTGGGCAACTGCCGCTGCATCACGCCCATGGCCTGTGCGTGCAGGCCTCGGAGGTGATCCGCCAGCAGTACCCCAAGGCCGATGTAATGGTGCACGCCGACCCGGTGTAGCCCTTCAGTTGATGCTGTAGCCCCGCCCGGACAAGCACGCGCCAAGCGCCCGCTGGTAGGTGCTTGCAACCGCAGGCGCCGGCGCATAGGCAGCCATGGCAGGATCGAACCCCGATTGGCTGACCGCCCAGCGGTGGCACTGGTAGCGATCCTGGTCCTGCTGTTCCTGCCCTTGCCCATAACGCGGATAAGCCACCACGTCATACCCCGGCGCCGCTGCTGGCGCAGGTTCAGGGGGATTGACCACCACGTACTCGCGACTGTTTTCCAGGTACCGATAGTAGGTGTCGGCGACCAGGTACATCATCGCACCGTCCACGCGGAACTTGTGCGCATAGGGCGGCAGGTAGCTGACTCGCGCACCTGGGGGCGGCACCACGACCTGGTAACCCCGTTCCCAGGGGCGGTACCAGTATCCACCCGAGTAGAAATAGTCCTGCCCTAGGTAGGGCACCTTCCAGAAGCGGTCAGGGAACCGGTCCACGGTCTGGCCGGGCCGGTAGTGCGGGCCGGGGCCCCAGCCTTCACCGTGGCCACCAGGGCGGCCCTGCCACCGCGGGCCATCACCGGGGCGGCGGGGAATATCCTGGTAGAACCCCAGCCGTGGGGGCTGCGTCTGACCGACTTCGTCACGTGAATTGAGCGCACGCCCAGGCGCGGGCCCTGCCTCGATACCTGGCCCTGTGGCGGCGGGGGGCAACGCACCTGGGCCGTCGTTGGGCCCGGCCGCCAGGGCTGCCACGCTGATGCCCATGCCCAGCAAACCAACACCTGCCCACTGCCAGATGTGCGACTTCATGGTAGTCCTCTCGACGGGATAACGGCTGACTGCGCCAGTCTACCGCGCCCCACCGCGCCGCCCATTAAATTTCAGCCATGAAAAAAGGGAGGCCATATGGGCCTCCCTTCAGCAATTGTCGTCCGTGCTCGGCGCTTGTGGCCCCGGCTCACCTCACACCGTCTTCTGGAAGGTGCGTAGCCCGGGGGCCTGGCCCATCCTGTTGGATGGCTTGGCCGCGAGCGCCCGTCTGGGGCGCATCGCCGTGGACTGATGTCCGGGCAGTGATTCTGGTGATAAAGATACCGGGCGCGCACCGGCACGGGATTGCGAAGATTGCTCAGATAAATAGCACTTGCGCAATTTTTAACCCTGGATTGATAATTCGCCGCAATCCGAACAGAAAAGGCATGATTCATGAGCAAGCTGGACCGATACGACCTGAGCATTCTGGCTGAATTGCAGCGTGACGCGCGCATCTCCAACCAGGAGCTGGCCGAACGCATCGGCCTTTCACCCTCACCCTGCTCGCGCCGCGTCAAGCAACTCGAAGACGATGGCTACATTTCCCGCCAGGTGGCCTTGCTCGATCGCAAGAAGCTGGGTTTGAGCCTCACCGCCTACGTGCTCATCGGCATGGACCGGCACACCCCCGAGCGCTTCGAAACCTTCGAGGCCACCATCCGCAATCTGCCCCAGGTGCTGGAATGCAGCCTGGTGACCGGGATGGACGCTGACTACCAGCTCAAGGTCGTCGTGCCCGACATGGACCATTACCAGAAGCTGCTGCTCGGTAGCCTCACGCGCATCGAGGGCGTCACCAGCGTGCGTTCAAGCTTCGTGCTCAACCAGGTATTGGCCAGCACCGAACTTCCATTGACCCACCTTCGCTGATCGGTTGCCACCTCACGCGTATACTTGCCCCCTCAACCCGCCTGGAGCACTGCAATGGATCCTGCCGTATTCGAAGAGTGGATGATGATCATCCTGGTGACCGCCTTGATCGGCTTCATGGGCTTCATCGTCTGGGACCTGGCGAAAAAATCCCAGGCGGGGCGGTTCGGCACCCTGATCCTGTTCTTCGTGCTCGGCCTGGGTGTGCTGGCGTTCATCATCAAGAGCGTGGTGGTGGGGTTCATCGAGGGGGTGTAGCCAGCGCGGTCGTCACGTCCGCGCTGGCCATGACGCCTAGCGCCGCAGGGTCGGCGCCACCTCGCGCCAGCAGCCCTGCTCCAGCCCATCGAGTGCCCAATCGCCAATGCGCACGCGCACCAGGCGCAAGGTGGGCAGGCCCACAGCGGCGGTCATGCGCCGTACCTGGCGATTGCGGCCCTCGCGAATCACCAATTCAAGCCAACGGGTCGGGACGCTTTTACGAAAGCGTACCGGCGGGTTGCGCGGCCACAGCGCGGGCTCTTCCAGGCTGCGGGCCTCGGCGGGCAGCGTTGGCCCGTCATTGAGCTGCACGCCTTCGCGCAGCTGGCGCAGCTGCTCCTCGGTGGGCTCGCCCTCGACCTGCACCCAATAGGTCTTAGGCAGTTTGTGTTTGGGGTCGGCAATACGCGCCTGCAGGGCGCCGTCATTGGTCAACAGCAGCAGGCCTTCACTGTCCCTGTCCAGCCGGCCGGCGGGGTAGACGCCCGGGATGTCGATGAAATCCTTGAGCGTGGCCCGCCCCTCGCCGTCGCTGAACTGCGTCAGCACGTCAAAGGGTTTGTTGAACAGGATCAATCGCGGCTCGGCGGGTGGCGCCTTGGGCTGGCGATGAGCGCCAGGCGCAGGCCGCCCCTGAGGGCGGCGCGGCTTGGAACGGGGTGGCAGTGACATGGATCCTCAGCGGAACGGCGGCTCGTCGAAGCTGCGCAGTTTACGCGAGTGCAGCGAATTGAGCTCGGTGCGCAACAGATCCAGCGCCGCAATACCGATCTTAAGGTGCTGGCTGACCGCGCGGTTGTAGAACGCGTTGGCCGAGCCCGGCAGCTTGATCTCGCTGTGCAGCGGTTTGTCGGACACGCACAGCAAGGTGCCGTACGGCACCCGCAGGCGATAGCCCTGGGCTGCGATGGTGCCGCTTTCCATGTCCACGGCAACGGCGCGGGACAAGTTGATCAAGGGCCGTTCCTGAGCCCAGCGCAGCTCCCAGTTGCGGTCGTCGTAGGTCAGCACGGTACCGGTGCGCAGGCGCTTCTTGAGCTGCTCGCCCCGCTCGCCGGTCACCTGGGCGGCGGCTTCCTGCAGGGCCAGTTGCACCTCCGCCAGCGCCGGGATTGGAATGTTCGGCGGCACCACCCGGTCGAGGATGCCGTCGCGGCGCATGTAGGCGTGGGCCAGCACGTAGTCGCCAATGGTCTGCGACTGGCGCAGCCCGCCGCAGTGCCCGATCATCAGCCAGCAATGCGGGCGCAGCACTGCCAGGTGATCAGTGATGTTCTTGGCGTTGGACGGGCCGACGCCGATGTTGACCAGCGTGATGCCATCGCCGTCCCCTGCAATCAGGTGGTAGGCCGGCATCTGGTAGCGGTGCCAGACCACACCGGCGACCAGCGCCTGGGCCTCGCCGTGGTCCATGCTCTTTTCGATCACCACGTTGCCCGGCAGCACCATGCGCACGAAACGCGGATCATCGCGCAACTGCTCAAGGCCATGGCTGATGAACTGGTCCACGTAACGGTGATAGTTGGTCAGCAGGATCCAGGGCTGCACGTGGCGCCAGTCGCTGCCGGTGTAGTGCACCAGGCGCCGCAGCGAGAAGTCCACGCGCGCGGCATCGAACAGGGCCAGGGGCAAGGTATCGGTGCTGTCCCAGTCGTAGAGCCCATCGGCGATGTTGTCGGTGGCTGAGGACAGGTCAGTGCTGGGGAACACCCGCGCCAGCTGCGCGGCCGTGATGCCGCTGCCGGCCAGCTCGTCGCCCTGGTCCACCACGTACGGATACGGGATGGGCTGCTCGCTGACCCCCACTTCAACCGTGACGGTGTAGTCGTGCATCAGCGGGCGCAGTTGCTCCAGCAGGTAGCCGCGAAAAGCAGCCGGCTGGGTGATGGTGACGCTGTAGGTGCCAGCCACCTGGACCTTGGCATAGGCCCGCGTGGTGGCAGCGACCTCACCATTGCTGTGGTAGGTCAGGCGCAGCGCCGGGTAGCGGAACAGGTCACGCTCCTGGGCGTCGGGCTCGGTGCGGTCCTTGAGGTAACGCTTGAGGGCCTGGCTCAGGGCACCGGTGGCCTGCTCATGCAAGGCCGCCAGACGATCGACGGCCTGTTCGGGAGTATCAACGACTTCAAACGCGTGGCTCACACTGTGCTTCCTGTCTGGACATGCATGCGAACCATCTTGCCTGCCTTCTTGGGTAAATTCATCCCCTTGATGATGCAGGGAGGCGCAGCTGGGGCGTACAGGGCCGGCCTGGTCAGTTGGCCATGGCCCGCGCCATCACGGCCTGCACGTCCACACCGTGCGGCAGCGTGCCATAGGTGCGCCCCGTCCCTGTGAGGCGACTGGCAATGAACGCATCGCTGACCGCAGAATGACCAGCCTCCAGCAGCAACTTGGCCTGCAAGGCCAAGGCGATGGCCTCGGTCAGTTGTCGCGCCCGATACTGGATATCGCCCGTGTCAAGAAACGCATCCTTCAGGTTGACGATGTAGGTGGCCAGGCGCTTGTCGCCGTGCCCGTCACCCAGTTCGGCGAACAACGCCTCCAGCACACCCGGCTCCTTGGACAAGGCGCGCAGCACATCCAGGCACTGCACATTGCCTGAACCCTCCCAGGTCGAGTTGACGGGCGCCTCGCGGTAAAGCCGCGGCAGGATGCTGTCCTCCACATACCCTGCCCCGCCCAGGCACTCGGCCGCTTCGTTGATCATGGCCGGGGCGCGCTTGCAGATCCAGTACTTGCCTACCGCCGTGACCAAGCGCGCGAAATGCGCCTGCTGGGGGTCGTCGAGTTGCTCGAGGGCGTGGCCCATGCGCAGGCTCAGGGCCAATGCCGCTTCGCTTTCCAGCGCCAGGTCGGCGAGCACGTTCTGCATCAGCGGCTGCTCGGACAACAGGCGGCCCGCCACCTGCCGATGCGCACAGTGGTGCAGGGCCTGGGTCAGCGCCTGACGCATCAGGGCACTGGAGCCGACCATGCAGTCGAAACGGGTCATGGCCACCATTTCGATGATGGTCGGCACGCCCCGGCCCTCCTCACCGATCATCCAGGCCAGCGCACCGCGAAACTCCACTTCGCTGGAAGCGTTGGAGACATTGCCCAACTTGTCCTTCAGGCGCTGGATGTAGAACTGGTTGCGGGTATCGTCCGGGCGGTGGCGGGGCAGCAGGAAGCAGCTCAGGCCGCGCTCGGTCTGGGCCAGGACCAGGAAGGCATCGCACATCGGCGCCGAACAGAACCACTTGTGACCGACCAGCTCGTAGGCCTGGCCGGGCCCCGGCGCGCCCACGGGGTAGGCGCGGGTGGTATTGGCGCGTACGTCCGTGCCGCCCTGCTTCTCTGTCATGGCCATGCCCAACGTGACGCCGGCCTTGTGCCGATCGCCGACGTTGCGCGGGTCATATTCACGCGACAGCGCCTTGGGCAGCCAGTAGTGGGCGATCTCCGGTTGCAGGCGCAGGGCCGGCACCGCAGCGAAGGTCATGGTCAGTGGGCAGCCCGTCCCGGCCTCGGCCTGGCTGTGCAGGTAGGTCATCGCCGCGCGGGCCACATGGGCGCCCGGGCGCGGCTCGGCCCAGGGCAGCGACGGCAGCCCATGCTCGACGGCGGTACGCATCAAATGGTGATAAGCGGGGTGAAATTCGACCAGGTCGATGCGATGGCCGTATCGATCATGGCTGCTGAACACCGGCTTGTGCGCATTGGCCAGAAAGCCTGCCTGCATCAACGGCCCACCGGCCAGCGCGCCGTACGCATCGATCCGCGACAGCGCCCAGTCGGCGCCAAAGCGCCTGGACCACTCCTGTAGCGGCAGGTCCAGGCGGTACAGGTTGACTCCGTCCAGCGGTGGCGGCTGGTTGGTGACCTCGTGGGTTTCAGCGTACTGGTGCAGGTTCATGGAGGCGCTCCTGAATCCGGGCAGGCGTGAGATACCCAGTGAAGCACTGTCTGGTCGGTGGACAAAGGGGCATTCCTGACTAAAGGCAGGGGTACGTGATGAGCGGCGCTTTTGAGACCTGCATTATCGGGGCTGCCAGCGGCGTGTTCGTGCGACGCCCGAACAGGTGAGGCCGTCAAGAACTTGTAATCCGGTTCTCAATCGTCCGTGGGAGTCTTCCTAGAAGCTGAATCAAGCGCACATAAGTGGATACCGCCTGCTAGGTTGCGGGTTCTTTCATGAACAGCAGGCAAGCCATGAGTATGCGCATCAGCATCCTGGGTCGGTACCAAGGCCTGGACAGCGATGAAACCACCACCGGCGCCATTTGCATTGCCGGGCAATCCAGAGGTCGCGTCCATGGCCGCAACTGGCTGCTGCAAGGCGACAAGACCACGCCCTGCCCCCGCTGCGGGCAACCTGGCACGCTGGTGGAGGGCGAGCCCCGATGGAAGCAGGACGGCATACCTACGGTCCTTGACGGCGCATTGGTGGAGTGTGGGTGCCCTACAGGCAGCAACCGCGTAATTGCAGGCGGATCTGCAGTACCTGCAACGTTCAGGGCACCTGCATCTGAACCGGTCAGTGACGCGCTGCGACATCCTCAAGCACGCGATAGGGCGATCAGTCCGGAGCGGTTCCGGGACGCCGCGCCTTGATGAATGATCTTGACAATACGCTGAAATTATTTTGGGTGGCCTCCCCATTTGTCCTGGGCTTCACCGCGCTCGCAATGGACCTGCACATCGCATGTTCCAAAGGATATGCAACCATGACCACAGCGCAGTCCATGCTTAGCTGTTTTTGTCGCAACATGGGGCAATAAAAGCGTGCGTGCAAGAATGCTCGTGATTTTTTTGGTAGCGGGCGCCATAACCTCTCCAAAATACAGCATCCGTAAAGGCGCGCTTGATCCCCGAGACTATGATCAATTTCCATCTCGTTTGAAAATACAGATCATCACAGCGTCCTGGCTTAATACCATAGCCGGCTTCTGGCTTTTTGTAATTTGTTTGATCTACGGATAACAACGTTACCGACCC
>NZ_JBJJMO010000101.1:0-10984 GCF_046231935.1 Pseudomonas sp. KCJK9111
GATTAAGAGACAGCTAATAAGGTGTCCATCATGTCCGATAGCAAGCCGTCGCTGCGCTCCGCCCAATGGTTCGGTACCGCCGACAAGAACGGGTTCATGTACCGCAGCTGGATGAAGAACCAAGGCATTCCGGACCACGAGTTCCAGGGCAAACCGATTATCGGCATCTGCAACACCTGGTCGGAGCTGACCCCGTGCAACGCGCATTTCCGCAAGATCGCCGAGCACGTCAAGAAAGGCGTGCTGGAAGCAGGCGGCTTCCCGGTGGAATTCCCGGTGTTCTCCAGCGGCGAATCCAACCTGCGCCCCACGGCCATGCTCACGCGCAATCTGGCGAGCATGGATGTGGAAGAAGCCATTCGCGGGAACCCGGTCGATGCCGTGATACTGCTGACCGGTTGCGACAAGACCACGCCTGCGTTGCTGATGGGCGCTGCCAGCTGCGACGTTCCGGCCATCGTGGTGACCGGCGGGCCAATGCTCAACGGCAAGCACAAAGGCAAGGATATTGGCGCCGGCACTATCGTGTGGCAGATGCATGAGGCCTATAAGGCCGGCCACATCGACCTGAACGAATTCCTCTCCGCCGAGGCGGGCATGTCGCGCTCAGCCGGCACCTGCAACACCATGGGTACGGCTTCGACCATGGCCTGCATGGCTGAGGCGCTGGGCACCTCGCTGCCGCACAATGCCGCCATCCCTGCCGTGGACGCACGCCGTTACGTGTTGGCGCACTTGTCGGGTATGCGCATCGTCGACATGGTGCGCGAAGACTTGCGGCTGTCGAAAATCCTCACCCGCGAAGCTTTCGAAAATGCCATCCGGGTGAACGCCGCCATTGGCGGCTCGACCAACGCGGTGATTCACCTCAAGGCCATCGCCGGGCGCATTGGCGTCGACCTGCAACTGGAGGACTGGACGCGGGTGGGACGTGGTACGCCGACGCTGGTCGACCTGCAACCTTCGGGGCGTTTCCTGATGGAGGAGTTCTATTACGCGGGCGGTCTGCCGGCCGTGATCCGGCGCCTGGGGGAGCATGGTTTGTTGCCCAACCCGACTGCGCTGACCGCAAACGGCAAGAGCCTGTGGGACAACTGCCACACCGCGCCACTTTATGATGAGGAAGTTATCCGCCCGCTGGACAAACCGCTGGTTGCCGACGGCGGTATCTGTATCCTGCGGGGCAACCTGGCGCCCAAGGGCGCAGTGCTCAAGCCTTCTGCGGCCACCCCCGCGCTGATGCAGCATCGGGGGCGCGCCGTGGTCTTCGAGCACTTCGAAGACTACAAGGCCCGCATCAACGACCCGGACCTGGATGTGGACGCCAACTCGATCCTGGTGATGAAGTATTGCGGACCCAAGGGTTATCCCGGCATGGCCGAGGTGGGCAACATGGGGCTGCCGGCCAAGTTGCTTGCCCAGGGTGTAACCGACATGGTGCGCATCTCCGACGCGCGCATGAGTGGCACGGCCTATGGGACCGTGGTGCTGCACGTTGCACCGGAAGCAGCCGCAGGTGGGCCTTTGGCCGTGGTACGCGAGGGGGACTGGATCGAACTGGACTGCCAGCAAGGCCGCTTGCACCTGGACATCGACGAGCAGGAACTGGCCGGTCGCCTGGCGGATCTGCAGCCACCGCCACAGCTGATCACCGGGGGGTATGCCAAGCTCTACCTGGACCATGTGATGCAGGCTGATGAAGGCTGCGACTTCGACTTTCTCGTCGGCTGCCGCGGGGCGGCGGTGCCCAAGCACTCTCATTAGCCCAGGGACATCACCCTAAGCGCGACCGTGACTGGCTGAACGGCACGAGGGCGCTTGATGCCGCTTGCCGCTTGAACGCCGTGGAGCTGTCTATGCACCGACAGCTCCGCGCCCGCTAGAGAGCCGAGACCCGCCAGCCCCCCTCTGTCCGCCATCAAGGCGCTGCAAAACAGCCCTGCATCCATCAGTGCTATGATGCGAGCCCCCGCCAGAAGGACCTCGCACACCCCTCATGAATTACCGCCAGCCCTCAACGCGCAAGAGCATGCACGCTACCTTGGTCCAGGACCTGGGCCTGCAGATCGTGTCCGGTCAACTCGCCCCAGGGCAGAAGCTGCCGTCCGAGGCAAGCCTGTGCGAAAGCTACGCGATCAGTCGGCCGGTGTTTCGTGAGGCCATGCGTGCCCTGACGGCCAAGGGCCTGGTTGAAGCGCGCCCCCGGGTCGGCACCCTGGTCAGGCCGCGCCATGACTGGCACATGCTCGACCCCGATGTGCTGCACTGGCTGATGCAGGCAACGCCGCAACAGGAGTTCTTCAATACCCTGTCCAGCGTACGCTGGGTCATAGAGCCTGCTGCTGCTGCCCTGGCCGCCACCAGTGCCACGCCAGAGGACGTGGCGTCGATCGGCGAGGCCTACCAGCGAATGGAAGCGGCGCGCACGCCAGATGAGCGGCTGCAGCCAGACCTGGACTTTCACGCCCGTATCGCCGATGCCACCCACAATGACCTGCTCGCCTACCTGTGCAACATGCTGTCGATGGCGTTGCGCGAATCGGTGCGCTTTTCCAACCAGCGTCCAAATTTCGATGAGCTCGCCCTCCCCCGGCACAAAGCCATTTTGACGGCTATCCAGAACGGCGATGCCCTTGGCGCCCGGCATGCGTCCCTGGTGCAGCTCGAAGATGCCCGGCTGGCGCTGAGCAAGGTACTGGGGCAAGACCCGGCGAGCTGAGCGCCAATAAGCATAATCATAAGGCCATCATTGGCGTAACAGCCTTTGGACGTGGCGAATCGGCCATCCGTTACCGCGGAGTGTGGCGTGCGTCACATTGGGCGCCTAACTAGTACATGCGTACTATTTTACCGTCTTGGGTCGCTCCCGATACTCCCCCTGTTTACCGCCGTACACAGGAACGCCAAGCCCTTGGGGCTCGGTGGCCACGCTGGTGGCATCTCATGGAGTCTCCGGAGTCGTTATGAACCCCTTATTCAAGTTATCCCCCCTCACCTTCGCGATTACGCTCGCCATGGCCCCCGGCGCGTACGCAGCCGACTACGTGCTCGACAGCGGTCAGGACACCTTCAGCAGCGACCGAGGCATTGATGGCGCTGTGGTGCTGCGCCCCAGCAACGGCACGCCGTCCACCCTTACCCTCAACAATGGCGCCCAGGTCACCAGCTTCGGTGGCCGGATCGGTGGATCGTCCACCAACGACGCTGCCAGTACGGCCATGGCCACGGTCGTCGTACAGGGCCCTGGTACACGTTGGAACGTGCCACGCACCGGCGCAGTGCTGGGCAACACCATCGTGATCGGCGGCGCCGGGCAAGGCACTCTCAACGTGCTTGGCGGCGGGCAGGTGTCGGTCCGGGACCTGCAGTTGAGCGACAATGGCAACGCCGGCAACGCACTGTCCCGGGCCAACCTGCTGGTCAGCGGCCAGGGCTCGAAGGTGGACACGGTCAACGTCACCTCGGGGGGCGTGTTCCTGTACGACTCGCGCATCAACCTCAAGGATGGCGGGCAACTGGTCAGTGAGCGTGTGGCCATCAACTCGATCAGCGAACTGTCGGGCGCTGGCACTCGCTGGGACAACACCGGCACCTTCAGAAACCGCAACGACCTGAGCCTGAGCGACGGCGCCGTGTTGACCAGCGACTCCATGGCGCTGGGCTCGGCCAATGTCAGCCGCAACACCCAGGTCAATGTCTCCGGTGAAGGCACCCGCCTGGCCACGCGTGCCATGACACTGGGCACCACGACTTCCAGCACCATCCTGACCTTGTCCAACGGCGCCGAGCTGAGCAGCACCGACGGGATCGACATCAGCGAGCTGACCAGCATCAACTCCGCCGCCCGTGGCACGCTCAGCATCGGTGGCGCCGTCGTGCGGGACGATGCGCGTACCGACATCGATGCCATCAGCGCCGGCACCGCCCAGGCGGCGGGCCGCCTCGACCCGCAAACGGCCATTCGCTTCGGCGCCGGCAGCGGTGCGCTGGCGTTCAACCACACCGACAGCAACCTGCAAGTGAACAACCGCATCAGTGGCGCTGGCCGTGTGTACGCGTTCAGCGGCGACACCACCTTGGGCGGCGACCTGACCGGCCTTTCGGGGAGCACGGTGGTACGTGGCGGGCGGCTGGTACTGGGCGGCGACGCGGATCAGACCAACCCACGAGGCACATCATTGCTGAGCGTGGGCAACGGCACCTTGGTGGTCAACGGCACCGTTGGGCATACCGACGCTTCAGGCAACTACAGCAACCGTGCCCAAGTCTTGGCCGGTGGCGTGCTGGCGGGTAACGGGCAGGTCGGGAGCACGCAAGTGGCCTCGGGCGGTACGCTGTCGCCAGGTGAAGCAGCACTGGGCACCTTGAACATCAAGGGCGACCTGGACATGGCAGAAGGCTCCAGGTACGCCGCCGATATTGCTGGCAATGGCGGCTCGGACCGCGTCAACGTAAGCGGCAGCGCCACCCTGCGCGGTACGCGTGTGGACGTGACCACCCTCAACGACGCTCAAAGCTACCAGACCGGGCAAACCTATACCCTGCTGGCCGCTCAAGGCGGTGTGGTGGATGGCGCAGCGGCAGGTACCGCGTATGCGCAAGCGTTTACCAACTCGGCATTTCTCAATGTCAGCCTGCAGCGCACCGCCAATGAGCTGAACCTGACCATTGCGCAGAAAGGCACCACACCGCCTGTTGAACCACCCGTGGAGCCGCCTGTAGAGCCTCCCGTGGAGCCGCCGGTACAGCCGCCTGTAGAGCCCCCGGTCGAACCGCCCGTACAGCCGCCGGTCGAGCCGCCTGTTGAACCCCCGGTGCAGCCGCCTGTAGAACCGCCTGTCGAGCCCCCGGTACAGCCGCCGGTCGAGCCCCCAGTAGAACCACCGGTACAGCCACCCGTTCAGCCGCCGGTGCAACCGCCAACCACAGGCACCCCAGGCATCTTCCAGACTGTGGCGCTCACACAGAACCAGTGGAATACGGCGGGCGCCCTGAGTGCATTACAACAGAGCGGCGATCCGCTGCGCCTGTACAACAACTTGCTGGTACTGGATGCAGCCAACGCCCGCGATGCCATCGACCAACTGTCCGGTGATTACCACAGCAGCACGGGCACCGCGCTGATTGCCAACAGTCAAGTCGTATCGAGCGTGCTCGGCAACCGCGTACGCGGCCTGTTGGACACTAACACCGTGCGCATGCCGCTAGGAGCATCGAACCTGATGCCGGCCACCCCCGAGGCGCAAGGCGGCGCGTGGGCGCAAGTGTTCGGCAACTGGTCGAAGCTCGATGGCAACAGCGGCGCCAGCGGCCTGCACCAACGCACCGGGGGTGTGCTGATCGGCGCGGATGGCAGCATTACCCAGGACTGGCGTGCCGGCGTGTATGGCGGTTACAGCCGCTCCAAGTTCGATGCCGATGACCGCGATGCCAAGGGCCACAGTGACAACTATCACCTGGGCCTGTACACCGGCGCCCAGATCGACGCGCTGCGCCTGAGTGCAGATGTGGGCTACACCTGGCACAAGCTCGACAGCAGCCGCAACGTGGCGTTTGCCGGTTACAGCGACCACCTCAAGGGCAAGCGCGACGCCAATACGCTGCAAGCCAGTGGCGAGGCGGCCTACCGCATCGGCCTGGGCGCGGTGGCGTTGGAGCCGTTCGTAGGGGTGTCCTACGTGAACTACGACGCCGACCGTTTCCGCGAAAAGGGCGGTGCAGCGGCGCTGAACGTCTCGAGCGAGAAACAGGACACCTGGTTCTCCACGGTCGGCATGCGGGCTTCGACCCACACACGTTTGGCCAATCACGACACGCAGCTGTTCGGCTCGCTGGGCTGGCGCAGGGCCTACGGCGACCTGGACCCACGCAATGAGCAGGCGTTTGCCGGTGGACCGAACTTCGAGGTGCAAGGGATTGCGCAGACGCGAAACGTGGCACTCACTGAAGTGGGGGCGAAGGTACAGCTGAACCGTCAGACGGATGTAGGACTGTCGTATCAAGGGCAGTTTGGTTCTGATACACGGTTCCATTCGGTCAATGCGGGCATCACGGTTCGCTTCTGAGGGGTGGCGGGGGCACAGCCCCTGCCGGCTATAGTGACTGCTACATCCGGGGCTGCATGGCAACCCCGGGTGGGTTACGACCGCGCTTGCACCAGCTCAATCCCGCTATTTTGCCGGGACGCCAGCCCCCTCAAGGCACAATGCCGCCTCACGCTGGGTCACGTTACATCCGACCCACGTTCGCTCAGGGCCGCATCAGCGGCTCGATCCCAATCCACTTCTTGACCGGGTGATAGCACAGCTGCAACGGTGGAATGGCGACGTCCTGGCCCTGCACCTGCAGATTACCCAGGTGAATAGTCCACTTGGACTCGGCGTCGAACTTGTCCGTCGGGAAAATCACATACACCGACCCGTAGCGCTTGTTGTTGGTGATCTTCGGAATGTTGCTGTGCACTTGGTCGGCGTTGATGTCATACGGCGAAGGCCGCGCCTGCTGTGGCGAAAATGCGGGATAGTCGTACACCGGGCCACCCAGATAAAGCTCGGGCCTGGCATTCAATCGCGAACCGTCATTGAGGGTAACGAACGCCTGGCGGCTGTCATAGAAAATCGGTATCGGCGCGGCCCCGCGTGTAGCTCCGGACGCCGGCCGCTGACGCCCCTCGTTGTATGCGATCAGTTGTACGTAGAATTCCGGTCGTGGGTAGGTTTCCCCCGGGTACTGTACATGCAGCACCTGCTTGAAGGGTTCGTCGCGCCAGCGCGCGCGGTAGTCATAAAGGTAGGTTTCGAGGTGGATGGGGCCGCCGTTTGGCAGGCCTGCAACCTGGAATTCGTGCTTCGTTTCGCAAAGATCAGCGTACGCTGCGCGCTCCCGTTTCCACGGCACACAGGCAGTAAACGAGGCTGCACAAAAAATCATGAGGAGTGAAGGTATGCGCTTGCGATAAGTCATGACCGGCCCTGGTCTGGAGTGATAAGTGGTTTCAGATACTGACGCGTGGATTTAGGAATCCATGTTGCCCACAGGCAAACGTACCAAGGAATTGGACAAAGGTGGACGTGCCAGGTACGTGCCTTCAATCATCGCAGGCGTCATGTCGGTGAAGGGTGCATAGCGCATTTCGAAAAAATCAGATTTAAGCCCTTCCCTGTAGGCCATTTCCCAAAGATACTCCTTGCGCCCATTTTTTGTTGCACATGAACGGTGTGGATTCTAGTCTCGCCAGGTCGCTGCCAATTCAGCGACCGGTTTTGACGGACTGAGAACGCTATCCCCATGTGCGCACTTTATGGTGGCTGTACGTGCGGGCACCCTAGTGGTGCGCCGAGTGCCAACGTCTCGGTCCGTCAACCCGCGTACAGCTACCACCCTCATTGCTTGACGGCTTGAATGTGGTAGTTCCTCCTTCCACGTTGGAGTTGAACCATGCTCAAGATCGTCCCCGATCCCCCTCCCCACAATGCCTGCCTAGAAGACATGTTGATTCAGGCTACCGAGTACGCTACGTGCGCGGCCGCAGTGGTGCAACAGGCCATGTCATTGGGTTTCAGGTCGCCCTCTTCGGTGCTGATGCTGACCTCTCTGCATGAGCTCGAAACGCTGAAAGCTCTGCTCGAGTCTGCGGTAGCGCATGTCCAAGTGCGTCCGAAGCATCCGATCTGCCATTGACCCGTAGCTGTTGAAAAACCCGCTCGTATGGCGAACCGTCTGCTCCCCCCACTGGGTGCTGGTTCGCCGGCGATGTGGCTCGCCCAAGCACCGCACCCTCGTGGGGAAATCGAAGATGTCTGGAGAAGAAACCAAGTTCACCGCTGGCCAAACCACCTTCTATCAGGGCACCGACCAAACTAGCCCTCTCTTTCGTATCGAGCCCGGTATACCCTGTGAGATGGCCCGCGAGCAGGCTTCGGAGTTGATGGGTTACGCTCGGGACATGACCCTTGACGGCCTGATGGAAAACAAACAGCACTTGATCTGGGCTTCGCACTACCTCTGCGCGATGGCCAAGGCTTTGCTGGACGACGCGCAATTGGGCGAAGCGCTTGGCCAGCATTAAGCGTGCAGGCCCGCCCGAGCGCTACCCTGGCTGCGCCGGTTGCTTGCGATAGAGCGACGGCATGCAAGCAAACAATGCCAAACAGCTCAACACCGCCACTGCCCAGGCGAGCACACCGAAACCTGTGCCTAATACCGCGCTCACACCCATCGCCACAACGGCTGCGCTGCCAATCTGGCAAAACCCCACCAACCCCGAAGCGGTGGCGGCATGCCCATGCTCACTGGCGATAGCACCTGAGATCGCCAGTGAAAGCGATGACCCATTGGCCAGGCTGACCAGGCACATAGGCAGCACCACGGCCGTAACGCTGCGCCACCCCATGGCGTACGCCAGGAGAAACGCCATGGCGCCTAGTACGAAGCAGGTGATGCCGATCGCGACAATCCGGTCGTAAGGTAAGCGGTCAAGCAGCCGCCGGGCCAACAGGTTAGCCCCGATGATGCCCAAGGTAAGCGGCACATATAGCCAACCGCTTTGCGCCTCGCTCAAGCCTGCTTGTACGAAAAGGAACGGCGACTGCGTCAGATAAACGAACCAGGCGCAGTAGATAGAACACACCACTAACGTGTAGCGGCAAAAGCTGCGGTCACCCAGCACACGGCTAAAACCCGCAAAGGGGGCGTTCCTGGTCCGCGCCGCGACCGGTAGCGTTTCAGGTATTACAAACAGCGCCAAAAGCAGCGCTACCGCCCCGAATGCTGCGACGAACAGAAAGTCGGCTCGCCAGCCGAATGTGACGGCCAAGTGCCCACCGATTGCCGGGGCCAAAGCCGGCGAGAGTGATACGAGGGGGTAAATCACGGCATAGACTTTCGCCGAGGTTCGCTTGTCGCAGGTGTCGGCGATCAACGCACGACCAATCACCAGCCCCGCCGCCGCGCCCACCGCTTCCACCATGCGCCACGCGATGAAGCCCATGTAGCTGCTGGACAGCGCGCAGCCCACGGAGCCCAGTAGATAGAGAACGCCACCGGCAAGCAGCATCGGCTTGCGTCCTTGTCGGTCTGACATTGGGCCATAAGCCAACTGCGCAAAGGCCAGTGCCAGCAGATAGAACGAGACGGTTTGCGGCATTTGCCAATTGGCAATGCCAAATTCAGTAGCCATGCCGGGCATCGCGGGTAGATAGATATCCGAGGCGACGAGGCCAAAGGCGCTCAGCATGGCGACTGTCAGGATGAAGGATAAGCGAGGCATTGTGCTCCCTGGCATCCGGCTTGGGCCGGCTGCATGATCGAAAGGTGAACGAAGCCCGCTATGTTAGATAGCTAGCATCAATGCGAAAATGCATGTAATCGCAGCCCAGGGCTGCATATTTGCATTTTCAGGAAGCGTGCCACGATGAATTGGGATGACGTACGTATCTTCCTCGCAGTGCACCGTGCCGGCACTCTACGGGCTGCAGCCACGGCGTTGGGCATCGACCAGACCACGGTCGGCCGGCGGCTGGCGGGGCTTGAGCAAACCCTCGGCAGCCGGCTGTTTCTTCGCAGCACCGGGGGGCTGGCGTTGACCACCACTGGGCAACAGCTCGTACAAAAGGCTGAAGAGATGGAGCGGATGGCCGTCTCTTTCGAGCGCCAGGGTGAAGGTAGCGACCTTCATCCGTCGGGTGAGGTGCGCGTCACCACCACCGATGCGCTGGCCGTTGATTTCGTCATACCCGCGATCGAGCAACTGCGGGCCACTCATCCTGAGGTGCGGGTCATTCTGACCACCACCACTCGTCTACTGGACTTGGGCCGCAGGGAGGCCGACGTGGCCGTGCGCACCGTACGGCCCGAGCAACCTGACCTGATCGTGCGCCGGCTGGCTCACTGGCCTGTGGGGCTCTATGCAACACAGCGGTACCTTGACCTGCGTGGAAAGCCAGAACCTGGCAGCGCCTTGGTAGGCCATGACATCGCCTTTTACCAACAAGGTGTAACCTCCCGGCAGGACGATACACTGGCGGGAGAGCCCAGGTCCGGCGGCCGGGTGGTCGCAGAGCTGGACTCGAGCCTCATGTTGGCGACCTTCGTGCGCGCCGGGCTGGCCCTGGGTGAGCTGCCGGAATACATGGCCCAGCGCGATGCCAGTTTGGTGCGCGTCTGGCCTGATCGACAGCGGGCCACGCCCTATGAAGCCTGGCTCGTGTTGCATCGGGACCTGGCACACACGGCACGGGTGAGGGTTGTAGTGGACGCGATCGTTGCGGCTTTTGCCGAATGAGGGCTACATGAGCGCTACTTGGCTCAACACCGCATCGGCGGTGAGACTGACGCTGGCTGGGGCCGGACAACGTAGGTGTGGAGTTTGGCTTGGTGAGAGATGGCATTGCGTTTCTCAGATGAGCTGTGTGTAACTGCTGTCGATCAACAGGTCTTCTGGAGCGTTTATGTTCAGCCACATTCAGCTCGGTGCTCGGGACCTGCCGGCCATGATCAGGTTCTACGATGCCGTACTTGCCACCCTGGGGCTTGTCCGCATGTCCGACAACCACGATGGCGGCCCCTGCGGCGCTGGATGGCAACGGCCGAACAGGGAGTGGCCGCAGTTCTATGTGCAACTGCCATTCAACGGACTGCCTGCGACATGGGGCAACGGCGTGCAAATAAGCTTTGCCGCCAACTCACAGGATCAGGTGCAGGCGGCATGGCGCACAGCGTTGGCGATGGGTGCTCAGGATGAGGGCGCACCTGGGTTGAGGCCGCAGTATGGGCAGGATTACTACGGTGCCTATTGCAGGGATATTGAGGGCAACAAGCTTTGTTTCGTACATGCTTGCGGGCTCGCCGATCCTGATGCCCCATGAACCAGACGCTCCAGTCTAAGACCCTCCTGCATGGCACCATCGCTCGATAGGCGCTAGGTGATGGCATATTGTTATTCATAAAAGATATTTAAATAATTACCTTTATTCCATTAGATTCT